>BBFD01000611.1 GCA_001313065.1 Silvimonas sp. JCM 19000 | reverse complement strand
CCCACGGCAGCACGCAGGCCAGGCCGCGCTGCGCCAGCCGGGTGCCCAGCGTAATCCAGTGAGCCTCGGGCACTCCTTATCGGCGCGACTGGTGGCCGACAACAGCACGGCATAGGGCGCGGCGGGTAGCCATGGCAGGGTGATATCGGGGCGCGACAGACCGTAGTCTATGGTCGGCGGCGAGGGGTAGTTAAGGGCGCCCGAAGCAATCTGGCGCACCGTTCGATGGCGGGCTGTTCCCACACTCCGGGGATTTTGTTGCGATACATCAGCGCGGCCAGCGGTTCGCGCGCCCAGCTTCGATCCGGGCCGGCCACCGGGCCGTGGGCAATCTGCGCAACCAGCGCGCTTTTGATCAAACCCTGCACGTCCAGCACCATGTCGTAGCGCTGTTTGCGTAAGCCGACCAGGGCGCTATTGATGTCTGCGCGGGTTGCGGCACGCCAGAAAGACTTGCGCCAGCGGCGCATGGCAATCGGAATTACATCGCGCACGGCCGGGTGCAGCCGGGGCAGGGCGGCAAAGCTTTCTTCGCAGACCCAGTCCAGACGCAGGCCAGGCAGGGCGCGCGCATGTCCGTCACCGCCGGCATGGCATGGATGATGTCGCCCATCGAAGAGAGTTTGACCAACAGTATTTTCGGCATGGGCGGCATTCTAGCAGGCCGCGCGCTTTGGCACAGGCGGCCCGTTCTGGCTACACTGGCGGTTAATCGATAACGTTTGCGAAGCTTGCATGAATATTTCTGTACGTGTTGTCTGGATCCTCGCCCTGTCGGGATGGCTGTTTGCTGCATGCGGCCTGGCGGCGTGGTGGCGCTTACGCGCAGACTTTTTTGCGGCTGCGGCAACGCTATGCGCAAAAAGGCGGGCGTGGATGCGCTCACTGGTTTGTCGCTGCGTGATCGCTTTCTGGAAGACGCCGCCATTGCCGTCAACCGGGCGCAGCGCAATGGTCAGCCGCTGAGCGTGATTCTGGTGGGCGTAGAAGACATGCACGGGATTAATCAGCGGCATGGTCATGCGGGCGGCGATAGTGTCATCAAGCAACTGGCGGCGATGTGCCGCGAAAATCTGCGTGACTTTGATATCGTCGGGCGCTTCTCCAATGACGAGGTGGCGCTGGTGCTGGTTGATACCCCTGAGTCCGGTGCACAAATCGTCGCCAACCGCCTGCTGACGCGTAATGCCGGGCACACGGTTGCCTTGCCGGATGGGCAGCAATTTGAATTTGCCGTGGGCGTGGGCATCAGCCAGTTGCATGACGAACGCGAAACCGCCGAAGACCTGTTACTGGGCGCCGATGCCGATCTGGCCTTGCGCCGCGCCGCCCGCAAGCCGGGCTCGGCGCGCATCATCAACGGCAATCCGCCCACCCC
>BBFD01000610.1 GCA_001313065.1 Silvimonas sp. JCM 19000 | reverse complement strand
GCCGCGCCGGGCTAGCCTGGCGCGGCGGCTCCGGCAGAACAACCGTTGCAGGAAGTCAGCTGGAACGATGTGCAACCGGTTGATCCGATCGGGCTGGAAGTCGGCTACCGCCTGATTCCGCTGGTTGATCGCAATCAGGACGGCGAATTGCTGCGCCGGATTCGCGGCATCCGTAAAAAAGATCGCGCAGGATCTGGGCTTTCTGGTGCCTGCCGTGCACATTCGTGACAACCTCGAACTAAAGCCCAACCAGTACCGCATCCAGCTTAAAGGCGTCGATGTCGCGCGGGTGAGGCCTACGTGGCCAATGGCTGGCCATCAACCCCGGCAATGCGGCCGGGCAATTATCCGGCACGCCCACCAAAGACCCTACTTTTGGTCTGCCGGCAGTCTGGATCGACGCCAGCCTGCGAGACCCGGCGCAATCCATGGGTTACACCGTGGTAGACGCCTCCACCGTGGTGGGCACACATATCTCCAATGTCTTGCAAAGCCACGCCGCCGAGTTGCTGGGCCGCGAAGAAGTGCAGGCGTTGATTGATCACTTCGGCCGCGAAGCCCCCAAGCTGGTGGAGGATCTGGTGCCCAAGGTCATCCCGGTCGGCATCGTGCAGAAAGTGCTGCAGAACCTGCTGGAAGAAGGCATGCATATCCGCGATCTGCGCACGATCCTGGAAACGCTGGGCGAGCATGTTGGCCGCACCCAGGATGTGGACGATCTGACCGCAGCCGTGCGCGTGGCGCTGGGCCGCGCCATCATTCATCAGTTGTTCCCGGGTGAACAGGAATTGCCGGTGATCACGCTGGAACCGCAACTCGAAAATATTCTGGTCGCCGCCGCCAGCGGCAAATCCCAGGGTGGGCTGGAGCCGGGCCTGGCCGAGCGCCTGCTGAAACAAGCGTCCACCGTTACCGAAGAACTCGAAGCGCAAGGCTTTAATCCGGTGCTGATTACACCGGGGCAGTTGCGGCCCATGCTCAGCCGCTTTTTTTTGCGTCGGTCCATTCCCAATCTGCGCGTGATTGCGCACAACGAGATTCCGGACACCAAGTCCATCCGTATCGTCGGCGTGCTGGGCGCGGCTTGAACACCGACGAACGTCATCCGCGGCGGGCGAAACCACAACGTGCATGCTCGCCGCTTGGCGATAACCCCATGCGCCCGCATAATGGCCCCTTGTTAAAGCATCACATGAAGATCAGCGACTGACTGCGATGGTCGTAAAAAAAATTCTACGGCGCCACCACACGCGATGCCCTGCGGCAAGTTCGGGATGAACTCGGCCCCGACGCTCTGATCCTGTCAAACCGGCAGGTAGCAGGCGGCGGCGTAGAGATCATGGCCGTGGCCGATGCGGATGTCGCCGCTCTGACCAGTGTGCAAAACGGTCA
>BBFD01000609.1 GCA_001313065.1 Silvimonas sp. JCM 19000 | reverse complement strand
GGATTGAATCGACAGCGACGAGGGCCGCCATGCTGCAGCAAGCCCATTGAAATTGGCGCGCGCTGCGCAATATTGAGGTCTGTACGCCCGCCGCGCGGCCTGCGCCGCGCAGGCCGGCGGCAACAATAAATTACGCGACCGCGCCGATCAGCCCGATTCCACCCCACCAGGAAATACATGCATGTCCGATTCCTCCAGCCTTAAAGGCCGTCTTGACTGGCGCTATGCCGCTAAAAAAATGGATCCGTCGCGCGTTGTGCCCGCCGACAAGATCGAACGCATCATCGAAGCCGCACGCCTGGCGCCAACGTCCAGCGGCCTGCAGCCGTTCGAGATCTTTTCGATCAGCAATCCGGCAATTCGCGAGCAAATCAAAGCCATCGCGTGGAACCAGAGCCAGATCACCGATTGCACCCGTCTGCTGGTTTTCGCTGCGTGGGATAACTACACCACCGAGCGCATCAACCATATGTTCGATCTGGTCAACGAAGTGCGTGGCTTTACCAATGAAGGTTGGGAAAACTATCGCCAGATGCTGCTGAACACCTACCCGCAGCGCGATGCTGAGGTCAATTTCCAGCATGCGGCGCGCCAGGCGTATATCGGCATGTCGGTGGCGCTGGTGGCCGCGGCGTATGAAGAAGTCGACAGCACGCCTATGGAAGGCTTCGATCCGGCGGCACTGGACGAAATCCTTGGCCTGAAAGCGCGTGGTCTGCGCAGCGTGGCCTTGCTGCCGCTGGGTTATCGCGATGCCGAAGGCGACTGGCTGGTCAACCTGCCCAAGGTGCGCCGTGCCCGCGAAGCCTTTGTCACCGAAATTGACTGAGATTGCCTGCGCGCCTGACTCGATCAGTCGCAGTCAATTCTGAAAATGGCGCCGCCACACGCGGCGCCATTTTTTGCGTCCGGCCCCCTACTGACTGCGGCCATCTGCCCCTGCACATACAGCGCCAGCGGCGTTTTGCCGGCTGGCGCGGTCGATGCATGCTGCGTTGCGCCACGTGCCGGCGTGGCCAGCTAGCGCGCCCGTACCAGCGCGTCGCGTCATAAGCTCAGACCTCTCCTACGGCTCCCCTTACGCCTTTCCACCAGAATCCGCCCCACGCTGACGGCGCCATCGGCCGCGCTGTCCACTCGCCGCACTCCCCCGCGTCGAAGGGGCAGCGCGCAACTGGTGGCCCACGGGGTGGCGGTGCGAACGGTTTTGTTGTCAGCAAAACGGCTCGACGCCGTCGCCTCGCCAGCACCCTTACAGGAAAGCCCTTCATGAAACGGATACAGAAATACGCACGCGGCCTGGCGCAGCAAAGCGGGCGCAGCTGTAGGCTGGCTGTGGCGCAGCCGCTGCACGTTGCGCTGGGCCACGCCGCACTGGCCACCGGTAGCTGG
>BBFD01000608.1 GCA_001313065.1 Silvimonas sp. JCM 19000 | reverse complement strand
GGCCGGATCTATGACCCGAATGTATCGCGGATGCTGCATTAATCGTGGGCTAGATTATTTTCTTGAGGTGAGTGTCATCAACGAAGTATTAGACGTCTTCGGGGAGCGTAAAACGACAGCGGACGAGAAGCGCGCTTTGCTGATGCACTACGCTGAGTATGATGCTTATCGATTAGTAATTTCTTGCGGCAAAGGGGGGGGGGCTGCCGAAGCGAAAGGCGGTACGTATTTACTACGCGACGCTGAAGGCAATGTCATGCGGACGGGGCGCACCAATGATTTAGCGCGCCGCGAGGCAGAGCACCAACGAGATGCTCTGTCGAAAGATTACGAATTCGAGGCGGTGCATAAAACGGATGTGTTTAGCGAGCAGCGAGGTTTGGAGCAGATGCTGCATGACACCTACAATCCGCCTTTGAACAAAATTCGCCCGATTAGTCCAACAAATCGGAATTTTGATACGTACATGGACGCGGCGCGTAACTTCTTACAAGGACTTGGGCAATGAAAAAAGTTGCCATATAAGGAAGGCGACGTGTTCGCTATTTCCCTTCGAGACGGAGGATTTTCCTTGGGACTCGTCGCTAGATCACCAAAGCGTGGAGGTACGTTGTTGGGCTACTTCTTCCGGTACACATTTGTATCTGTGCCAAGTCCGAAAGACGTTCCGGAACTCAATCCTCAGGATGCTATAAAGATAGTGCGATTCGGTGATCTATCCTTGGTGAATGGAGAATGGCCGGTTATTTTTTCATCTCCCTAATTGGGATAAAGGTGATTGGCCCACGCCAAAATTTGTTAGACAAGACCCTCTCAGCAAGAAAGCTTGGCTGATTTCCTATGACGATAATGATCCTGGCATTGAAGTTGGCGAAGAAAGATGCGACTTCGATGTTGCTGGTTATGAAAGGGCATCGCTTTGTGGTGCCGGATTTGTAGAGATAGCGCTAACCAAATTATTGCAGCCCAAGAGTGCCTGAAGTTTTTTGCACGCTGCGCTCGTCAGCAAAAATCGCCTGGTTCCTTTGTTGGGTAATTTCAAAAGCCGGTGCCGAGAAATTCGCACCGGCTTTTTTTGCTGTCTGCTCGAATCGTTGCCGACGCGCCACGTCGGCAAATCGCACCCCCCATCCAGCAGCCGAGCAATCGGCATTGAATTGACATCCAACCGAACATCGATCCGCCATCAACTTGGCGTCAACATGCATGAAATCGAAAGTGCGATGGAAAACCATCGTGCTGAAATCGAGCGGAAATACCGGGCAGGATATGTGAAGGTAGCTACCCGGCGAGCCGGGCATCTATCTTCACTTCCCCTTATTCGCACTGCGTGCTCAACGGGGCGCCTGCTCTGCGAGGCCACGCCCAAGGCCGGCCGCTGAAATTTTAGCC
>BBFD01000607.1 GCA_001313065.1 Silvimonas sp. JCM 19000 | reverse complement strand
CGCCAGCACCAGCAAGCCCAGGCCGCCTGCGGCATAGCGGTGGATCATTTCTTTCCAGCCTTTGGCGGGCTCGACCGTGCCGCCAAATTGCGCGCTGCTTTGGCGATTTCATGCGGCGCTTCGGGCACCGTCAGATGGCCGTAGCAGCCGGGCCAGTCCGGGCAGCCCAGGCCCGCGTCGTGCAGGCGCACCCATGCGCCCAGCATCAGCAAACAGAAGGTCCAGACCACGGCCACCCACAACAACAGGCGCACGCGCGGACTGACAGCGGGACTGGCGCTCAGCATCTCAACCCAAGCCTTCGTTGGTTTTAAGCACGCGGCCAATTTCGGCCATGGCTTTTTTTGCGGCCGTCGTTATCGGCGATTTTTTCGGGCTGGTAATGCATCACCAGATTGCCTTGCGGATCGATCAGATACAGCCCGGCCTGGCGGAACATATTGTGCGATTGCAGCAGCGCCACATCGCTATCCAGATTGGCGCAGTTGGCGGTGGAGGCGCGCTGGATACGTTGCGCTTCTTGCCCTTGCGCCAGCCGCATTTGCCGCGTGGCGAAAATCAGATCGCGCTGGCGCGCGGTACAGCCTTGCGGATCGGCCGCCACCAGACGCCAATGGCCGGTGGCGGGCACGGCGGCCGGTTGGGCCAGCAGCGTGCCGTAGCTATAGGTGGTGTCGGGCCGCCAGGCGTGGAACAGAATCTGCGCCGCCACGATGGGCAGCAGCGTCATGCCAAACAGCGTTAACAGCGTTTTCTGGCCGCGATTAAGCACCATATTTGCGCGCCTCCTGGCGTAGTTGCTGCTCTTGCTGCTGGCGGAATTTGCGCCATAAAAAAAGATGCCGGCGATGCTCATGCCCCACCACGTCAGCATGTAGCCACGTGGCGCATCGGATTGAAATCGGGTTCGGTGGCGTCCAGGATCAGCGAATCGCCGCCGCTGCGCTGGCGCGCAAACCATTGCGGTTGCGCCAGGCCCGACCAGTCGGCAAAGCGGCTGGCGGTGATGTTCTGGAACACGCGGCCTTGCGGCGGCGTTTGCGCCAGTTCAAAAAAAACGCGGCCACGGCATGGCTTCGACCATGGGCGCGGCAGTGGGCGGGAGTTCGTGCGCGGCCTGCATTTTCCAGCCGCGGTTGACCAGCACCAGGCTGCCATCCACCAGCCGGAATGGGTGATCACTTCATAGCCATTGGCGCCGTCAAAATCGCGGTGATCCAGATACAGCGTGTATTGCGGCAGCCACTGCCCCACCAGTTGCAGACGGCGGTACAGCGGCGGCGGCGTGCCGGTGCCCCACAGCAAAGCGGGCTCGGCGATGCGCGCGGCGTACTGGTCGGCCAGGCTTTGTTTGTACAGCGCCCGCGCGGCTTGCCATGCGCCCAGGCAGACG
>BBFD01000606.1 GCA_001313065.1 Silvimonas sp. JCM 19000 | reverse complement strand
TTCCCCACGGCGGGCCGCAGCGGCACGCGCGCGCCGGTTTCGCTAAACGCCTTGGGCGCAACGCCATCCAGCACCCACACAGTCCAGTTCATTTGCGCCAGCCAGTGCGCCGCCATATTGGCCCGCACACCGTCATCATCCACCAGCACGATGCGCGCACCGCGTACCGGCGCAACGTGGTCGGTTTCCTGCACCAACTGCCCGCCGGGCGCGTTGATAAAGCCGGGCAAATGCCCCGCCACATATTCGGCCGGATCGCGCACATCAAATAAATAAGTGGTGCGATGCGTATCGGCTTGCAGCTGGCGCAATCCGGCCAGATCCAGCCGTTGCACGCCGCTGCGGTCCGCCAGATCACGCGCTTGTGGCGCGGCCCAGGCGCGTGCCTCCAGCGAATAGTCGCCTGCCCGCCGCGTCTGGCCATGCTCCAGCTTCTGCCCGGCCAGCGTCCAGCCTATGGTGCCGTTGCGCAAGGCGGTGACGGGATTGGGCAAGCCCGCGTTTACCAGCGATTGCGTGCCGATAATGCTGCGCGTACGGCCAGCGCAATTAACGATCACGTGCGTGGCCGGGTCCGGTGCCAGATCGCGTATCCGCAACACCAGCTCACCACCGGGCAGGCTGCGCGAGCCGGGGATATTCATGGTGTTGTATTCATCAAAGCGGCGCGCATCCAGCACCACCACATCGGCTTTGGCATCCAGCAGCGCCTGCACTTCCTCGGCGCTCAGCGACGGCGTGTGCCGCTGCGCCTCGACCAGTTCGCCAAAGGCTTTGCTGGGTGCGTTGACGTCCTGGAAAATCTCGCCACCGCCGTCGCGCCAACCCGCCAGCCATCAGCCAGCAGGCTGATCTGGCTGTAGCCAAGTTGGCGCAAACGCAGCGCGGCGTGCGCGGCCAGGCCTTCGCCGTTATCGTAAATAACCAGCTGGGTGCTCAAGCGCGGGATGCGTTCATAGGCTTCCAGTTCGATACGGCCGAGCGGCAAATTGGCCGCGAACAGCGGATGCGCCAGCGCAAACGGCGCTTCTTCGCGCACGTCGAGCAAGGCGATTTCCTGGCCCGCACTCAAGGCCACGCGCACGGCGGCGCCGGTGGTCACGGCAAAGGTCGGGGCAGCTGCAGCCAGAGGGGCGTTCATGGGACGGCTCCGTGTTAATGGCCCAGCGGGCCAGCCCAGATATTGGGCAAATGCGTGTTGGAATAACCCGAAATAAACGGCTTGACCGCGCCGTTGGGCTCGAAAATGTGGCGCGCCACCGCGCCGATATTGCCGCCATACACATGGATGCTGATCGAGACCTGGTCGGCATAGGCATTGCTTACCTGATGTACATCACCAAGGCGCGGCGACACGGTTTCCACCTGGCCTGGCGCCAGCCGATGCGGCACGCCATGCG
>BBFD01000605.1 GCA_001313065.1 Silvimonas sp. JCM 19000 | reverse complement strand
ACCGGGCCCGGCTCGTTCAAACCGGCATTTCTGGATGCCTTGTACAACCTCGACCCCGCGCGCTTGCAGGAGCTGACCGCATGAAGCCACTGGATTTATCGCTGTACCTGGTGCTCGATCCCGATCTGTGTGGCGGGCATAACGGCATGCTGGATACCGCCCGCCTTGCCGCGCGCCACGGCGTCAGCGTCGTGCAATTGCGCGCCCCCGGCTGGAAAAAACGGCAGTGGCTGCAGACTGCGAGCGCGCTCAAAGCTTTGCTCGATCACGAAGGCGTGCCGCTGATCATCAATGATCATGTCGATATCGCGCTCGCCGTGGATGCCGCCGGCGTACATCTGGGCCAGGCCGATCTGCCTGCTGAAACCGCGCGCCGTTTGCTCGGGCCGGGCAAGATCATCGGGCTGTCCACCTCCAACGTGGCACATCTGGGCGGCGCACCACTAGATCTGATTGATTACATCGGCGTGGGCCCGGTTTACACCACCACCACCAAGCTGGATGCCGCGCCGGTGATCGGGCTGGACCAGTTTGCCGTGCTGATGGGGGCCAAACGCCTGCCCGCCGTCGCCATCGGCGGTATCAAAGCAGGCACCATCGCGCCCTTGATCAAAGCGGGCGCGGATGGCGTGGCGGTGGTCTCGGCGATTTGTGGCCAGACCGATATTCCGTTGGTCACGCGCGCGCTGGCTGATGAAATCGCCGGAGCGCGCGCATGAACGTCAACGCATTAACCATTGCGGGCTCCGATTCCGGCGGGGGCGCGGGCATCCAGCCGATCTCAAGACGTTTTCCGCGCTGGGCGCTTATGGCATGAGCGCCATCACCGCGCTCACGGCGCAGAACACGCGGCGTGTCCAAAGCGTGCATGCGGTGCCGGCAGCGTTTGTGGCCGCGCAGATCGATGCCGTGTTCAGCGATATCCGCGTCGACAGCGTCAAACTGGGCATGCTGGCCAACAGCGAAATCATCGAAGCCGTGGCCGAGCGACTGGATTACGCCCGGCAAGAGCACGCGTTTTATCTGGTGCTCGACACCGTGATGATTGCCAAAGGCGGCCATGCTTTGCTGCACGCTGCTGCGGTAAGCGCCTTGCGCGAGCGCTTGTTGCCGCACGCCAGCCTGATCACGCCCAATTTGCCTGAGGCCGCCGCGCTACTCGGTTGCGATATCGCGCTGACTGAAACCGATATGCGCGAACAAGGCGAGGCGCTATTGGCGGCCGGGGCGCAGGCGGTGTTGATGAAGGGCGGCCATTTGCCGGCGGAACACAGCCCGGACTGGCTGATTACGCCGCAAGGCCAACAGCGTATCGCCCTTCCCCGCATCGCTACCCGCAACACGCATGGCACGGGTTGTACCTTGTCGGCGGCACTGGCCGCGCTGCGGCCCGTCATGCAGACTGG
>BBFD01000604.1 GCA_001313065.1 Silvimonas sp. JCM 19000 | reverse complement strand
CCAGCCGCTGCGGGCCTTCGAGGGCCTGGCCGCCGAAATCGGCGCCACCCTGATCGTCGGCGGCGCCTATGGCCATCACGCATGCGCGAATGGATATTGGGCGGATTCACCCACGATATGTTGCTACGCGGCCAGTACTGCGCGCTGCTGTCGCACTGAGCCGGGAGACGATCATGACTTATACCTCGATCATGGTGCACCTGACCGCTGGCCAGTCGAACACCGCCTTGTTGCGCGCCGCGCACAGCCTGACCCAGCGTTTTCCCGCGCGGTTGACCGGCCTGGCCAGCGGCAGCACGCCGATGGTGATCTGCGGCGAATGGTGCGTCGACGCCGGCCACTACGGCCCGGATAGCCTGGCCCTGCGCGAAGCCTATGCCCGGCTGGAAGCGAGATGTACGACATTACCGGTCTCAGCGCCGACCGCCAGGGCTGGCGCTGCAACAGCGGCGGCGAGCCGACGCTCAACTGGTTATGCAACAGCACCCGCGGTGCCGATTTGCTGGTGTGCGCGGCACGTGCCCGCACCGCTATGTCAGGGGCCTCGGATGTGCATCTGGGCGAACTGGTGATGCACACCGGCCGCCCGGTGCTGGTGGTACCCGGCGGCATCGAGCATATCTGGCTGGAACACGTGGCGGTGTGCTGGAGCGAAACCGCCGAAGCCCGGCGGGCCGTGGCCGACGCAATGCCTATCCTGTTGCAGTCCGACAAAGTCACCGTGGTCGAGGTGGTCAACGAAGGCGCAGAAGAAGAATGCCGCTGGCGTCTACGCGGCGTGGTGCAATGGCTGCGCGACCATGGCGTGCGGGCCGATTACCGCATTGACGTCAGCAGCGCCCCGCGTGCCGGCGCTTGCGCGCCGTCGTGCAGGCTTTGCAGGCTGACCTGGTGGTTGCCGGTTTATACGGCCACAGCCGCGCGCAGCAATGGATTGCCGGCGGTGTCAGTCGCGACTTTTTGCTCAGCGGCGAGTACTGCGTTTTGCTATCGCACTAAGCGCCCGCGCCCGGCCGCCGTCACGCTCAGGCCTGCTCGCGCTGGTCCGGCGCAGGCGGCCCCGGAAAATACAGCAGCGCATCGCGCAATTCGCGCAGCCGGGGCGGCTTGGACAGCACCAGATCGACGTCGGGCGGAATATCGCCGCTGGAGCGCAAATGCTGACCCCAGCCGGTCAACAGGATAATCGGGGCATCCTGCCGGCTGGCCTTGACGGCACTGGCGACCATGCCGCCGTCGACGTCGGGCATGCCCCAATCCGTCATCACCACGTCGAAGGGCGTGCCCTCGACCAGGGCCTGCCGGTAGGTCTGGATGCCGGCCTCCCCGCCATGCGCCGCCGTCACCGTATGACCGTCGGCGCGCAGCGTTTCCAGCAGCGCGCCCAGCAGTTGCGGATCATCGTCG
>BBFD01000603.1 GCA_001313065.1 Silvimonas sp. JCM 19000 | reverse complement strand
AGCTGGTCGGCATGGCGGGATCGCGCTATGCCCGTGCCAGCGCGACCGCTTCTGCAAGTTCCCCCGCAGTTTTACCCACCCCTTCTTCACAAACGGTCCAGCTGATCACGCTGGTGCCTCGGGCGCAGCAAGTCGCGCCGTGGCATTGGCGGCTTGATGACGGCTCGGCCGCAGGAGTAGCCCGCAATGAATAGTACTCGTACCCGTCTCGGCGAAGATTTGATGGCGCGCGGTCTGATCGATCTCGATCAGTTGCAGATTGCGTTGCGTGAGCAACGACGTGCAGGCGTCTTGTTAGGGCAGCAGCTGTGTAGCCTTGGCTTTTTTGTCACAGGCCGATCTGGATGGCGTGCTGCTGGAGCGCTGCGGCCAACCCGTACACGATCTGCCGCAAGCGCCGCTGGACCCGTTGGCGCTGTCGCTGGTGCCGGAGCAACTGGCGCGCGAACATCGCATCCTGCCGCTCAGTTACGACGCCGCCAGCAAACAGCTCACCCTGGCCGTCAGCAGCGCCAACCCCTTGCCCCTGCTCGATCATCTGCGCTGGACCCTGCCGCCGGGTTGCGCGGTGGTCACCTTTGTGGTGGCCGAATCTGCCTTGCTGGCCGGCATCGAGCAGCACTACCACCGCCCGGCCGATCTGGATGAATGGATCAACCGCCTGCACGCCGGGGCCGACGGCGCAGCGCTAACCCAATGGGTTGATCTGTTGCTGGAAGACGCGGCCGCCAACGGCGCATCGGATATCCATCTGGAGCCCGAGCGCGCGCATCTGCGTCTGCGTTATCGCATTGATGGCGTGCTGCGCACCCGCCGCCTGGTGCAGCGCGAAGTCTGGCCGGGTCTGCTGGTACAGCTCAAATTGCTGGCCGGCATGGATATCGCGGAAACCCGCGCCGCCCAGGATGGCCGCTTTAGCCGCACTTGCGGCCATCGCATCCTCGATATCCGTGCTGCCAGCCTGCCGGTGCTGGCAGGCGAAAATCTGGTGTTACGCCTGCTCGATCGCGCTCGCGGCGTGCTGCCGCTGACGCAACTGGGCTTGCCCGCGCAATCGCTGGCGGTGCTGCGCAAAATGCTGCGCCAACCCGGCGGTTTGTTGTTGCTGACCGGGCCGACGGGCTGCGGCAAGACCAGCACGCTGTATTCCATCCTCAGCGAGCTGAATACCAGCGGGGTCAACATCATGACGCTGGAAGACCCGGTCGAATACCGGTTGCCGGGCATCCGCCAGTGTTCGCTGGGCGAGGCGGTCAAACTCGATTTTGCAGAAGGGGTGCGTGCGCTGATGCGGCAGGACCCCGACATTCTGTTGATCGGCGAAATCCGCGACAGCGCCAGCGCCGCCATGGCAGTGCGCGCTGCGCTAACTGGCCACCGCGTCCTGGCCACCCTGCATGCGCATTCGGC
>BBFD01000602.1 GCA_001313065.1 Silvimonas sp. JCM 19000 | reverse complement strand
CTCCTGATCCGCCAGCAATTCTTTGTTAAATATTTTTTGAATTGGTGTTGGCAGACAATTTCTGGCGCCTCGACCAGATGGTTAAAACAGTCGTATAAAGCGTGGGCAAATCGCTCAAAAAAACAAAAAAACCGCTCACAGAGCGGCTTTTTTTTACATAAAACGTTTAGCGATTTGATCCGGCCACCAGCCTGAACTCATAAAAAACGGCAATCCAGCGCGCCGTTATAGATAGGAAGCCGGCGCGACGGCGTCAGGCGGATCAGCTTGGGCAGGCGCAGATCGCCGGTGAGCAACCAGGCACGCCAGCCACTGAATTGCTGCTTGAGAACATTGCCCAGCTCCGGATAAAACTCAGCCAGCGCATCCAGTTCTTCCAGACGCACGCCATACGGCGGGTTGGCGATCAGCACACCTTCGGCTGCGGGTGCTTGTTCGGTATCACGCAGGTCGCCTTGCTGCACGTCCACCAGATGATCCAGCCCGGCTGCGATCAGATTATGGCGCGCGCTTTCAACTGCAACGGCATCACGATCACGCCCGGTGATTGGTGCGCTCAATGCTTCACGCGCCGCGCCACGCGCCTGCTCACGATAGCCATCCCATTTTTTTGCGCATCGAAGCCCGACAGACCTTCAAAGCCAAAGCGCCGCAAACGCCCTGGCGCCAGGCCCAAAGCAATCTGGCCGCCTCAATCAAGAAGGTGCCGCTGCCGCACATGGGGTCATGCAGTGCTTCGTGGCCATTCCAGCCCGACAGCAGCAACAAGCCCGCCGCCAGGTTTTCGCGCAGCGGCGCATCCACGCTTTCCTGGCGATAGCCGCGCTTGAACAGCGATTCACCCGAGGTATCTATATAGAGCGTTGCCAGGCGATCAGTCATAAAGATATGAATACGCACATCGGGCGCATGCGTATCTACGCTGGGGCGCTCGCCACATGCGTCACGGAAGATATCGCAAACCGCGTCCTTCACTTTCAACGCGATAAAGTCCAGGCTGCGCAGATTGCTACGTTGTGCCGTTACCGAGACCTTGATGGTGCGCTCCACATTAAACAGCGCCGGCCAATCAGTACGCGTACCCAGACGATATAGATCAGCCTCGCTGCGATAGGCGCGTTCGTCCAGGCGCAACAAGATGCGGCTGGCGATACGGGAATGCAGGTTGGCCAGGTACATCAGATCGATCAGGCCGCGGAAACCCACGCCGCCTTCTTTAACATCGATATCCTGCGCGCCCAGCTCAGCCAGTTCATCGGCCAGTAGTTGCTCCAGGCCGCGTGGGCATGGTGCGTAGTATTGCTGGATAGCGGTCCAGTCAAACTGGTTGGGGCGCAATTTATTCGATGCGGCTACCACGCCGCCGCTGCCGGTGCCTCGGCTCGATACCGCGGCGGGTCGGCGGCCGGTAT
>BBFD01000601.1 GCA_001313065.1 Silvimonas sp. JCM 19000 | reverse complement strand
GGCGCGCACGACCGGCTGCTGCGCTTGATTCTTGATCGCCCACCGACCGGCCGCGTGCTCGTCAAAAGCACCGATCCACACTGGCTGCAGACCAACCGCAACGCCGACCCCTATCTGGAACGCGGCGATCGCGTGGTCATCCCCGAGCGTCCCGATACCGTTACCGTGATCCGCGCCGACGGCACCTTATGTCGGCTGCCGCATGTGCCGGGCGCACAAGTGCGGGATTACATCGTGGCCTGTAACGCCAGGGCGCGACCCGATACCGCATGGATCGCGCAGCCGGACGGCCAGGTGCTCAGTTACGGCGTGGCACTGTGGAACCGCGAAGCGCAAGACCCGCCCGCACCCGGCAGCTGGATCTGGGCGCCGGATCGCGGCGATGGCTGGCCCGACGAGTTGTCGCAACGTATCGTCACGTTTTTTTTGCCCAGCAGGGCGTGTCCGGCGTTGACGCTGACTTCAAAGCCCTGCCCGCGCCCGATGTGGCCGCGCCGCCGTTGGCGACTGCGTTCTGGACCGGTTTGCCGCAGCACGATACGGCCTTCCCCGTGACCGGTAGCGACTGGGGCAATGTCGGGATTTTGCAAACGCCGACGGCACGCATGAACCAGGCGGGCGAAGGCTCGCTCAGCGTGACGCATATCCAGCCGTACACGCGCGTCAACTTTACCTTGCAGCCGCTGGACTGGCTGGAGTTTGGCTTCCGCTATACCGACGTGAGCGATCATCTGTATGGCTCGGTCGCGCTTAGCGGCAATCAGACGTACAAAGATAAAAGCATCGACGCCAAAATCCGCCTGTTCAAAGAGACGGTGTATACCCCGGATTTGTCTGTGGGCGTGCGCGATCTGGGTGGCACGGGTTTGTTCTCGGGCGAATATGTGGTGGCGAGCAAACGCACCGGCGATCTGGACTGGAGTCTGGGCCTGGGCTGGGGCTATGTGGGCGCGCGCGGCAATCTGAAAAACCCGTTCTCGCTGATCAGCAGCAAGTTTGATACGCGCTCGGCCAGCACGGTGGATACCGGCGGCGAGCTGAGTACCAAATCGTATTTTCGTGGCCCGACCAGCTTGTTTGGCGGCGTGCAATATCAAACGCCGTGGACGCCGCTGATCCTCAAGCTCGAATATGACGGCAACGATTACAAACACGAGCCGTTTGGCGATGTGTTTCCCACCCGCTCGCCGCTCAATGTCGGCGCGGTGTATCGCATTAACGGCGGACTGGACCTGACGGTGGCCTATGAGCGCGGCGAACGCGTGATGTTGGGGCTGGCCCTGCATGGCAATCTTAAAAAAAACGCCGCCATGCCCAAAGTGTTTGATCCAGTGGCGCCCACGCTGCAGGTGTATCCGGCCACCGACCTGCCCAATGCGCCGGTTTCGGCAGCGCCATCATCACCACCACGATGGCG
>BBFD01000600.1 GCA_001313065.1 Silvimonas sp. JCM 19000 | reverse complement strand
CGCCAGCGACGCCGCCGACCACGGCCCCTCCGGCGGTACCGGCCGGATGAAATTCATCTTCGCCCGTGATCGGATCGTGGCCGGGGCGTTGTTCCAGTTCGACGCGGGTATTGCTCATGATGTGCTCCTGCAGACGGTGAGGCGGGCGTGGCCCGCAGATATCTGCAGCTTAAGCACGCGCGGGCGCGCTGCCTGTCAGTGTGCGGAGCAATCCAGCCCAGGCAGACCGCCCGCAACGCTTACCACGGCATGGCGCCGCCTTCGGTATAAAAGCCGCCATTGGGGCCGGTGTGGTCCAGCGTGGCGTATTTGACCACCACCGCGGCGGCTTGCTGCACGCTGCGTGTGCCGCGATGCTGATTGAGGTCAGTGGCGGTGTAGCCGGGGTTGATGGCGTTGATATGAAAGCCTTCATCGCGCAGTTCTTTCGCCAGCAAGACGGTCAGCATATTCAGCGCGGCTTTGGAGGTGTTGTAGCCGCCAGGTTGACGCCGTAATACGGAAAATCCGGATAGCCGTGCAAGGTGATCGAGCCCAGTTCGCTCGACAGATTGACCACCACCCGCGTCTGGCTTTTGCGCAGCAGCGGCAACATGGCCTGGGTGAGGCTGAGCGGGCCATACACGTTGACTTCAAACGTGGCGCGTACTTTGTCGATGGCGACTTGCGATGGCGCGGCCAGATCGATGGCGATGCCCGCGTTATTGATCAGCACATCCAGTTGGCCGACTTCGGCGTCGATGCGTTCAGCCGCGCGTGCCACCGACGCGGCGTCGGTCACGTCGAGCTGGATGGCATGCAGATCTAGCTCCGGCGCTTGCAATTGCGCAATGGCGGTCTGGCCGTTGCCCAGGTCGCGGCTGCCGACATAAACGCGATGGCCCAGAGCGGCCAGCTGGCGCGCGCTTTCCAGGCCGATGCCTTTGTTGGCGCCACTGATCAGAACGGTTTGTTTTGCGGAGGACATGAGGGCTTCCCGGGATGGTGGTGGTTGGAGTCCGTCTATATTATGAAGAATCCTTCACATTCGGAATTCGCTTTCTTATGAAGCCCAACGACATCCCCATTGCGCCAAGGCGGCGGCCGGTTCAGGCGCGTTCGACGGTTACGGTGGAAGCGATTTTTGAGGCCAGCATTCAGGTTTTGCGCGCCGAAGGGCTGGAGAGGTTCAACACCACCCGGGTGGCGGCACGGGCCGGGGTGTCGGTGGGTAGCCTGTATCAGTACTACCCCAACAAGCAGTCCTTGCTGGCGGCGGTGTTGGAAAAAAACATCTATTGCATGTGGTGGCGGCGGTGGAAGAGGCCTGCGTGCACGTGCAGGGCGCGCCCGCCTCCGAGGTGGGCGCGGCGGTGGCGACGGCGTATTTCAATGCCAAGATCCAACGTGCCGATGTGTCCAGCGCCTTGTACGCGGTGGCGG
>BBFD01000599.1 GCA_001313065.1 Silvimonas sp. JCM 19000 | reverse complement strand
CCCAGCTCGGCGATATGCGCGATGGCCTTGATGCCATGCTGTTCATACACGCGGCAGATCAGATCATTCTGTTCGGCGCCCGCCTCTAACGGCCCCAAGGCCAGCGCTTGTTGCAAGGCGCCCAGCCGCGCCACCACCACGCCATCGGCATAAGGCATGGCGCGCAGCAGATCGGGGCTGAAGTCCGGCTTCAGGCGCGGCATGTCGGGCGCGCCGTTTTTCATGCAGCCAGTCATCGTCCCAATACAGCAATTGCCACTCGGGTTGCACCGCCGCCTGCACCAGGCCCAGCAACACGCCTTCACGCGTCAGGCGGTCACCGGCTTCGATAAAGCCCACCCATGCCGCGTTGGCGTGCTGGGCATCGGCCAATAAATCGGCGTATGCGCCACTGCCTTGCAGCCAACCGATGCCGCTCTGGCTGCTCGGATCGGGATTGGGCAATGGCGACACAATCACCGCTTGCACCGGCTTGTGATATTGCTCAGCCAGCGAAGTCAGCGAAGTCGCCACCGCCGCCATATTGCCGAGACGATCGACGATATACAGCCGCAGCGGTTGCGGCGGCAGCTGGTTGCGGCGCGCGTCAATCAGATGCGCTTCGTTCAGGGTAAATGCGCGCTGCAGCAGCCATTGTTCATACGGCGCAGTCACGGCCACGGGCGTGTGCACGTTGGCGGGCAAAGCCGGCAGCGGCAGCGCGGCGGTTTTCAGACCCACCAGATCGGCCACCAACGGCAACACGCGTTCCATGATGTGCGCCAGCGTACCGTCCACCTGGCCCTGCTCGTCGTCGAAGTCCTCTTGCGTCACCCGCAATTCGCGCAACGCGGCAAACAGCAAACCGCGCGCCCAGAACATATTGCCCGCGACGAACAGGTATTCCAGATCGTCGGGGTCGCGGCCCAGTTTGGCCGCCCATTCGCGTGTGCCCGGCAGATTTTCCCCGCGCGATCCGGCCACGCGCGCGGCGCTGCAGAGCGACCCAGTGGTGCCTGCCAGGCCCACATCGGGGTGCGCATCAAAGAACGCCAGCACGCTGCCTATGCCATCGGGTGGCACCAGTCCACCGTACAATTCTGCGCGCCACGCGTCGCCATGCCCTTCGGCCTGGTGCAACGACTTTTTTTGGTGTGCAGCTTCAAGACCAGGTCGTAATCCTGCAGCGGCTCGTAATCCAGCAGCTTGAACAGCGGGCCAACGTCCCTGCCCCGGTTTTCCACCAGATAAATGCGCGCTTGCGGATATTCGGCATCCACGCGGTCCAGCACCTCCTGGCGCTGTTCCGCCGTGGTGGTAATGATCAGATCAAACGGCACTTTGATGCGTTTGAGCGTCGTCACCAGTTCGGGCCATATATCGGGGTAATACAAATGGCAGACCACGGCGATGCGATGGCGCACCACCGCAGGCGGCGTGGCTGGCAATTCTTCGGCTGGCAGTTCGGGCAGCGCG
>BBFD01000598.1 GCA_001313065.1 Silvimonas sp. JCM 19000 | reverse complement strand
GCGGCAATGGCGCAGAAGCGGGCATCGACCGCGTGCGCATGTGGTGCTCAATCGCGTGGCGGCCAAAAGCTGGTGGGGCCGCACTATCGTCGAAGTCTGCCGCAAGCCGTGGCAGTTTTCCTGCTGGAATCTGAACGACCCCAATCTGCCCAAAAATGCGCGCGGTGACGTCCAGTGACGCGCAATTTGCGCTGGCCCTGCAGATTGCCGGGCGCGCGGTGCGGGCACCTTGGGCAACGACATCACGCACGGCGCCACGCATTACTACGCCACCAGCATGCACACGCCGCCGCAGTGGCGGTAGCCGCCAGCCGTGTGCGCAAGTGGGCGCGCATCTGTTCTTTAAAGACGTCGGATAAAGGAGCAGACCATGGATAACCGCCTGCTGGACGTCTCGATCGGCCTGGTGCTGGTGTTTGCGCTGACCAGCTTGCTGGCATCCATTCTGCTGGGCCTGCTGCAAAACGTATTCAAATCGCGCGGCAAAGTGCTGACGCAAGCGGTGTCGTCGATGTTTGGCGACGACGACAAACTGGCGCAAATGTTCTATTGCCTGCCGCTGATCCGTACGCTGTATCGCAATGACCGGCATCCGTCGTATCTGGAACCCGATCTGTTCTGCAGTGCCTTGTTCGATCTGCTCGGCCGCCACCTGCCCGAAGCCGAGCTGGTACGCGGTAACGGCACGCCACAGGATTTTGTGGTGCGTCTGAGTAGCGTGCTGGCGCAGAAATTTCCGGAACAAGCCGCCGGGCTGGGCGCCACCACCGGCCTGGTTGCGCTTGGCGGCACCTTGCAAACGCTGGCGGCGGGCGCGGCCGATTGGCCCGCTTTTGAAACCCGCATCACGCAATGGTTTACCGCCACCACCGATCGCGCGAGCGGCTGGTTTACCCGGCAATCGCAAATCTGGTTGTTTGGTATCGGCTTTGTGCTGGCGCTGGCGATGAATATCAACCCGATCCGCATCGGCGAAGCGCTGTGGCGCGATCCGGTGTTGCGGGCGGCGATGGTGGAATCGGCGCGTTCCATAACCCAGGAAAACACGGCGCTGGTGCAAGCCGCGGCGGTGGCCTCCGCCACGGCAGCGGCGGCCCGGCTACAAGATCAAGCCAGGCCGGCGCCCGTCGCCGCCAGCAAACCGGCCGATGGCAGCGCGTTTTCAGACAAGCAGTTCAATGCCTTGCGCGCCTTGTTGCGCCAGGACGATGGCAGCAGCGGCGTGGCCTTGCAATTGATGATAGCGCGGCGCATCTGAAGGCGGCCGTCGATGCCGAACGCGACGCGCGCAAAATGCCGCTCCATGCCGCAGACATGCTGGCGCAATTGGCTGGCATCACCGATCGCCAACTGGCCGATTTAAGCAGCCGCGCCCGCAGCGCCGCGCAAAAAAAAAGGCGAGGGCAGCGCCGCTGACATCGGCGCCGCTGCCGCCGAGCAGTTGGCGCTGATCGAGCAAGGCATCGGCAACG
>BBFD01000597.1 GCA_001313065.1 Silvimonas sp. JCM 19000 | reverse complement strand
GCCGGCATCGGCACGGGCCATGGCGCGGCTGGCCAGTCTTGCCTGGCGGCCGACCTGCTGCATATAGCCTGAATGTCCATTATCTGCTCAAAGAATCAAGGTGATAGCGCGCTATTGTAGCCAAATGGCCGCACGCTGTCCCGCTAGCGTTGGCGGCTGGGCGCTTCGGGGCGCTGCAATACGGTGACGGCGATGTTATCCACCTGCTTGCGCATCTGGTACGGCGGGGCCGAACTTTGCACCGCAATCAGCAGCGGGCCGGTGGCGGTATCAATCCAGACGGGCGCGCCGCTGTCGCCTTCCAGCGTGTCGCACTGATGGAACACCGTGTTGTCGGGGCTGAGCGCGGTGATCTTGCAGCCGCGATGCGCGGCGAGCACATCTTCCAGATCCTCGGGATAACCGGCCTGGCTGACCTTGTATCCCGCGGTTTTTTTAGCAGTTGCTGCAATTGCTGGCGATTGCCTTCAAATGCGGGCATCGGCGTGGGCGGGGTGCCATCGACCAGTTCAACTTTGAGCACAGCGATATCGTAAGGGCGCGCGCCGCTATCGATATAAACGCCGTCTTTGCGCCGATCCAGCCCTTGCTGAAAGCGCTGGTTAAACGTCTGAGTCAGCACGCGGTAGTGCGCGGTATAACGGCCGTTGTCATACGCGGTTTTAAACCACTTGGCGTGGTCGCGATTTTTTGCCCGCCATCCAGAAGCAATGCGCCGCGGTCAGTGCGGTATCGGGCGCGATCAAGGTGGCGGTGCAGTCATAACCGTTTTGCGTACGCATCACGCCGATTGCGGCATACGGGCCGGTAAAAGGCGTGTGGATGATCACGCGGTCATCATGGCCATAGAACATGATCTTGTTTTGCTGCGCGACGCTGGGGTTGCGGGCGTAGGCAAAGCTGGCGCACAGGGCCAGGCACAATAGAAACAAGCGCTGCATGGTGGGCAATACCGGTGAGTCAGAACTGAAGATAAAACGTGGACGCCTGGCGCGGGCAGGTGTTCCGTGCCGTGCAAACAAAAAACGGGGACCGAAGTCCCCGTTCTTGTTGATGCTTGAGTCTGTTTGCCCGAAGGCGCAAGACTTAGGCAGCGGAAGCAGCAGAAGCTTTAGCAGCGGAAGCCTTGTGATGCTTCTTGGCTTGAGCCTTTTGTGCAGCAGAAGCAGCGGAAGCCTTCACTTTCTTGGCTTCAGCCTTTTGAGCGGCGGAAGCAGCGGAAGCCTTGTGCTTTTTTTAGCTTGGGCTTTTTTTTGAGCAGCGGAAGCAGCAGAAGCCTTCACTTTTTTTAGCTTCAGCTTTTTTGAGCGGCGGAAGCAGCGGAAGCCTTGTGCTTTTTTAGCTTGGGCTTTTTGAGCAGCGGAAGCAGCAGAAGCCTTCACTTTCTTGGCTTGTGCTTTTTTGAGCAGCGGATGCAGCGGAAGCCTTAGCTTCTTGGCTTGAGCCTTTTGTGCAGCCGAAGCAGCGGAAGCCTTCACTT
>BBFD01000596.1 GCA_001313065.1 Silvimonas sp. JCM 19000 | reverse complement strand
CCGGGTTCGTCCAACGGGTAATAGCCTTCAGGGGTTCGCCAGGCTCATTGCTTTGCTCCAGAGTGCAGCCTGCATTAACGGGTCAGCGGAATCCAAGTGGCCAGTGCGGCCTCGCTGCGGCCAAAACTGGGCGACTTGGCTGCCAGTTCTTCCACGGTTTTGATGTCGTACTGGTTGAGTTCTTCGCGGGTGATCAGCACCGGTTTGATGGCGATGCGCGCGGGCGGATTCTGCCCGGCCACCGCCAGCGCAGCCGCGCGTACGGTGGTGGCGCCCACTACCGACGGATTGGTCGCCGCAGTCGCCACCCACGGGCTGTTGGCCTCGCGGATTTCGGCGATATCAGCGGTCGACACATCGGCGCTGTAGATCTTCAGCTTTTTTTGCCGCTGCCAGTTCAGTGGCCGCCAGCTTGGTGCCGCGGGCAAATTCATCCCACGGCGCAAACACCACGGTGATATCCGGATTGGCGCGCAAAGCCGCGTTGGCCTGCGCCGCCACCGACGTGGCTACCGGCGCCGCCACGGTGCCCCAGCGGCTTTTTTTTCCACAATGCCGGGGTTGGCTTTCTTTACCCCGCTCCACACCGCATCACGCCGATCCAGCGGCGCGAAACCGGGCACGTAGACATAACCCGCCTTGAAGGCCTTGCCGTTGTCCTTGATGGCCTGGCCCAGCACAGACTCGGCCAGATCTTTATCGCTTTGCTCGATCTGAATGACTTTGGGGTTATCGATATTCACATCGAAGGCCACCACTTTGATGCCCGCATCCAGCGCTTGCTGCACCACGTCTTTAAGCGATTCGGGCTGGCCATGATCAATGATGATGGCCTTGACGCCCAGGTTGATGGCTTGCTGGATTTGATCACGTTGCAGCGCGGCGTCTTCCTTGCCCGGGAATACGCGCAAGTCCAGATTCAGCGCTTGCGCCTGACGTTGTGCGCCATTGTTAAAGGCGCGGAAGAAATCGCCACCCGAGATATAGCCGACCAGCGCCACCTTGACGCCGCCTTTGTCGAAGGGCGCTGGCGCCCCTTTCAGGCCTTCCGCCCACGCCGAACCGGCCAGCACACTGCCTGCCAGCAAAGTGACAATGGCGCGTTGGGTAAATCGGGATTGCTTGCTCATGATGCTGCTCCTGGTTGGTTTTTTTTATTGGGGTTTCAACAAGCACAAAAATAATTAACGGCGGGCGCGGCCGAGGCCGAAGGTCAGGCCTAGCGCGGCCACCAACACCAGCCTTTAACGAAGTCCTGGGTATAGAACGGCACGTTGAGCATGGTCAGACCGTTGAGCAGCACGCCCACAAAAAATGGCGCCGACCAGCGTGCCCAGCACATTCGGCCGCCGCGCATCGAGCACGGCAAAACCGATCAGCGTGGCGCCAACGCTATCGAGCAATAAAGAGCTGCCGCCCGAGACATCGCCGCGGCCCACGCGCGCCGCAATGATCAAACCACCCAGCGCCGCCAGCG
>BBFD01000595.1 GCA_001313065.1 Silvimonas sp. JCM 19000 | reverse complement strand
CGCAACACCACCGATCTGATCGCATGGCTGGGCGATTGCCGCGCGCAAGGCGTGCCGCTGGACACGCATTGCGCCATCCTGCCCACCGCCGCCGATTGCATGGCGTTGCAGTTGCGCTTGCTTGACGCCCATGTGCCGTTCAAACCGGTGGAGCGCGTGCCGTATGTGTTCCATGGTCACGAATTCCGTTTGTTGCGCGGGCTGGCGCTGTTGTACGGCCAGTTGTTCGGGCGCTTGCCCGCATTCCATGTCAATCATGTGTTTGCGTTTGATTTGTTGCTGGACGTGCCCGCCTTATATATCGACCCCGATCTACGCGACACTTTGCGGCACGGTTTGGGATTAAACAGCGCGCGCGTGGACGGCCAGCGCCTGGTCACCGGCGACGCAGCCATCTTCGGCTTTGCCGTGGCGGAGCTGGCCAGGGTGTTGCCCGATGAGATGCGCCAGGCGCAAGCGTGGCCCAACTGGCTGGCGAGCGCGATCAAACATCTGCAATTGCACGCCTTGCTGCACCAACGCGCGCAGCACCCGGCGGCGGGGCGGCAGTCCGGTCTGTTGCTGGATGCCATCGCCGAGCGCTTTGGCCAGACCGAACCGGCGGCTTTGCTCGAGCATTGGGATGAGCGCATTACCCGCTTTATCAAGCAGCGTCATGCTGGCGCGCTGGTGCTGACCTCGGTGTTGCACGCCAAGGGCCACGAGTACGAACAAGTGTTGTTGCCCTGCGGCCAGGCGGGCTGGCGCGCGCATTTGCTGCAGCCAACCGCGCCGCGCTGGCGCGAGTTATATGTGGCGGTAACCCGCGCCAAAGCCGGGGTCATGCTGGAAATTCCCGCGCCCGATGTGGCGGAGAAAGCGATTGCGATTTTCGGAAATTGACACGCTGCAAAAAAAATGCGGCAACAGGCTTGACGCATCTGTCGGGCTCGGGCAGAATCCGGGCCTTATTGCGCTTAAACCGATGTAGTTCCTCAGTTGTACTTAAAGTTGTTTTCTCTCCAGCCTTTCTGGCTGCTCAGTTCAAACACCACACCTGACGCACTCCCGACCGCGCAATCTTCCGCCGTTAGCGTAGCTGGCTCTTATGCCGGCAAACGGCTGGATCTGCAGCTGCATGGCGTTTTATTCCGCAAGCCGGAAAGCCCTCTGTAGCGCGGCAATGAAGTTTGCTGATGTTCCCGGTCTGACCCTCATTCTTTCCGTGTACCCCCGCTGACGGGCATTGCCCTCTGCTCCGGCCGCTTGCCGGTTTGCCTTGTGCTACCTGACGGAACAACGATTCCGAAGGAGTAAACCATGGAAAACCTCAAGCATTACGACGTCAATGTCGAAGTTCGCCCCGTCAACGTGGGCGCTGGCCTTAATGGCTGGTATCAACTGGTCCGTTTTGACGGCCAACACCGCGTGCCGGTGACTGACTGGCAATGCGTGGACGGCGAGCCGATGACCATCGTGCATCACGCCGTGCGTGCCGCGCAG
>BBFD01000594.1 GCA_001313065.1 Silvimonas sp. JCM 19000 | reverse complement strand
AAACGGCGCATCCGGCCGCCAAGTTCGGTGCGGATCCAGCCTGGCGCCATCAGCAGCAGCGCACGCGGTTCGCCAGCGTGGCGCGCGGCATAGCTGCGCATGTACTGGTTAAGCGCCGCTTTGCTGCCGCGATAAACCTCGTGCCCGCCTTTTTCGTTATTGGTGATGCTGCCCTGCCCCGACGACATCACACCGATCAAACCGTCGGGCTTTACCTGATGCTGCAAGGCCTCCACCACGCGCATCGGGCCCAGCGTATTGGTGAGCATTACGCGGACAAATTCATCGGTGGAGATATCGGCAATGGTTTCGTCCTGCCGTGTATTGGCGGTGCCAGCGTTGACAAACAACATGTCGAACTGGCGCTCGGCCAGGCGCTCGCGCAGCGCGGCAATCTGCTCGGGTAGCGTGATATCCAGTTGCTCGATCTGCAAGGCGTTTGCGTGCTGATCAGCCAGCTCATGCAAAGGCGTTGGCCGGGTGCCGCGCACGGTGGCGGTCACATGCCAGTTGCGCTGTAAAAAACTCGGTCGCCATCGCCAGGCCAAGGCCGCGCGATGCGCCGATCAATAACAAGGTGGGTTGCGCGGGCTGTTGTATGGAGCGCTCATCGGGCGTACCTCGGTGTGATGTGGGAACGCGTTTGATTCTGAGCGCCCGACCGGACTTGCACCAGCCGCATCACATGCAATAATCGATTGCATGCCATGCACACCTGGAAAGCATCCGCCATGCAATCTGTAGACCTTAATTTATTGCCCGCGCTGGAAGCGTTGCTGACGGAAATGAGCGTCACCCGCGCCGCGCGCCGGCTGGGTTTAAGCCCATCCGCCATGAGCCGCACGCTAACGCGCTTGCGCAGCGCCACCGGCGACCCCTTGCTGGTGCAGGCCGGGCGCAATCTGGTGCTGACGCCTACGCCGAACAACTGCGCGATCAGGTACAAGGCCTGGCGCAAGCGGCCCAGCGCGTGCTGCAGCCGGCGCGCAGCAGCTTTGATCCAGCCACATTGCAACGCACGTTTACGCTGCGCGCCAACGATGGCCTGGTTGATCTGGTGGGCGCGACCCTGCTCACCGCGCTCGCCCGCACGGCGCCCCACGTTTGCCTGCGCTTTACGCCCAAATTTGACAAGGATGCGCAGCCGCTACGCGATGGCGCCATTGATCTGGAAATCGGCACGCTGGGCACGCTCGCCCCCGAAATCAAAACGCGTTTGCTGTTTGAAGACCGCTTTGTTGGCATCTGCCGGGTCGGGCATCCGCTGTTGGCGCATGCGGCGATCACGGCAGCCCATTACGTGAGCTATCCGCACGTGGTGGTGTCGCGCAAGGCGGATTTTGCGGGGCCGGTGGATATGCGCTGGAGCAACTTGGTCTGCGCCGCACCGTCGCGCTGGTGGTGCCCAACTTTGCCAATGCGATGCAGATTGTGGGCAATTGCGATGCGCTGGGCCTGGTGTCGTCGGCCAGCCTGGGCCACG
>BBFD01000593.1 GCA_001313065.1 Silvimonas sp. JCM 19000 | reverse complement strand
CGTCCGAACTGGCCGAGCGCCGACCGGATATACGCGCCGCCGAGGCCCGGCTGCATGCGGCGACCGCTGATATCGGCGTGGCAGTGGGTGATTTCTATCCCCGCATTACGCTGTCGGCCGACCTTGGCTTGCAGGCGCTGCGCTTTGCCGATCTGGATCAATGGGGGTCGCGCACTTTCGGGGTGGGTCCGGCGCTGAGCGTGCCGATCTTTGAAGGCGGACGTTTGAAAGGACAGGTGGCGTTACGCCAGGCGCAACAGCAAGCCGCGCTGATCGAGTTTCAGCGCACGGTGCTAACGGCATGGCATGAAGTGGATGACGCGCTGGGCGACTACGCGGCCCGTCAGCAAGCGCATGCGAGGCTGGCGGCCACGGTGCAGCAAGACCAGATTGCGCTGGATAACGCGCAGCGGCAGTACGTGGCGGGCGCGACCGACTTTCTGCAAGTGCTGACCGTGCAGCGCGATCTGCTGGCCGCGCAACTAGCGCTGGCCGACAGCGCGACCGCGGTGTCCATGGCGCTGGTGAGTTTGTACACGGCGCTAGGCGGTGGCTGGGAGACCACGTTTCCACTGGCGAGCGCCGGGCCGGTGGCCAGCGCGATTACCGGTCCGGCTGTCCCATGATTTTGTCTGGTGTTTATACCTACTCTGGAGTGAGTACTCATGCCTATCGAGCAACACGCATTCAGCATTCATGATGTCAGCGCGTTTCCGTACGTGCGGTTCAATCAAGACGCGGCACAGCCGGGTTACGCCACGCAGTGGCAGCAAGAGATGATTACGCTGATGCAGCACGGCCAGCCGTTTGTGGTGGTTTACGACGCCTTGCGGACCGAAGAAAGCCATGAAGACCGCAAGCAACGAGGCATCTGGCTTAAGCACAACAAGACTGATTTAGGCCACGTATGCAAAGCGCTGATCAGCATCGAGCCCGATGTCGAGCGGCGTGCGCAGCTGCAAGCAATGGCGCAGATAGCGGTCAAGGCATTCGGCATCATGCACTTGGTGGTGGCGACAGCCGATGCGGCGTGGGCCCAGACGCATCGTTTGCTGGCTGATGCGCCTTGAGCCTGCCACGCGTGGTGGTGATTACGGCCGCGCAATCACCATGCGCTTGCGGTCGCGGTACACCACCTGCATCGGCAGATTGTGCTTTTCCAGCAATTGCCAGGTATCCGGCTGTACCAGCGCCAGCGGGGCGGGGTCGCTGCGCCAGTGTTGCTCGAACTGCTCCAGCGCCATTTGTTTGTCGGGTTCGCTGGTCTGGCCCAGTTTGAATTCATCCACGTATTCGACCAGTTGCACGTTCTGCTTCAGATAAAACGGCAAGGTCTGATCCCATGTGCGCACGCTGTACAGGGTGCTGTCGGCGCGCAGATGCGGTCGCAGCACTTGCACCATGGCGCGGCTGGAGGTGTGGCCCGCATAGGCGTCATAGCCCAGCAGCGGCAGTTGTCCGCTGACCAGACCCGCCAACGCCAGGG
>BBFD01000592.1 GCA_001313065.1 Silvimonas sp. JCM 19000 | reverse complement strand
CAGCCGGGCACCACACGCTGGTGCTGGACTGGACGCGCATCTTGTCCAATTTTGCGCTGGGCGCGGTCGCGATCAAGGTGTTGGGCGAATGAGCGCGGTCCACGAAAACGGCGAAATCGACCTGCTGCAGCTGCTGACGCGCATGGGCGAACACAAACGCTTGATGGGGCTGACCTTTGGCCTGATCAGTGCGCTGGCGCTGGTGTATGCGATCTTTGCCGCTGACCGCTATCAGGCCCGCGCCGCCATCATGCCGCCGCAGCCACGGCCGGGCGCGGGCGCCTTGTTATTCCAGATGAACAAAGATCCGGTGATGCCCGATGCGGTGATGGGGCTGAAAAATCCGAACGATCTGTACGTGGGCATGCTGACCAGCCAGTCCGTAGCGCGACGGCTGGTGCAGCGCTTTGCGTTGCGCCAGCACTATCAGGTCAAGCTGGAAAGCCAGGCCATCCGCCTGATGCTGGCCGCGGCCGATATCAAGGCCACCAACGACGGCTGATCCAGGTCTGGTTTACCGATAAAGATCCGACCTTTGCCGCGCAAATGGCGAATGGCTTCGTTGATGAACTGAGTTCGGTCAGCCAGTTGCTGGCGCAAGAAGAAGCGGCGCATCGGCGCGAGTTCTTTGACAGCCAGCTGCGTCAGGCGCGGGCCGAATTGAGTGGGGCGGAAAGCGCGATGCGAGAGCTGCAGGAAAGCACCGGCTGTTACGCCCCGCCGTGCAAGCCGATGCCACCTTGTCGGCCATAGCCAGTCTGCGGGCGCAGGTGGCCAGCAAATCGGTAGAACTGGCCGGGCTTAAACGCGCCGGCACCGAGCAGAACCCGCTGGTGCAGCGCGCACGTGCCGAGCTGAATGGCTTGCGCCAGCAATTGCTGCAGATGTCGCAATTCGATCCGGAACAAGTGGTGTTGTCCCGTCGCCGCGTGCCCGCGCTGGCGCAGGCCTTTGAAGGCCAGCAACGCGAGCTGAGCCAGCAAGAGACCATCTACCAGACGCTGATGCAGCAATACAAGCTGGCCCGCATCGATGAGGCGATGGCAGTGGCGCCGTTGCAGGTACTGGATGTGGCGGTGCCTCCGGATACACCCACCGCGCCCCGGCGGCTTCTGGTGGTGTTGGTCGGGCTGGTCGGCGGCTTGCTGGCGGCCTTGTTTGTCGGCTGTATCGCCGCAGTCTGGCGCCACACCGTAATGCAACAAAGCGGCTGGCCCGCGCTGGTGCGGACCTGGTGGCCTGCGCGCAAACGCAAGGGAGCAAACTCATGAGTGCAATTTTTTTGTAGCAGCCGCTGGATTGCTGGGCAGTTTGCTGGCAACCGGGGTATTGATTGCGTCGCAACGTTGGCATCAGGCCTTCAGTGCGGATTGCCAGATGCACGGCAAACAGAAATTCCACGCGCGCGCGGTCCCCCGCATTGGCGGCGTGGGCGTGGCGCTGGGTATGGTGCTGGCCACGCTGCTGGCGTGCGGGATCAGCCAGGACGTG
>BBFD01000591.1 GCA_001313065.1 Silvimonas sp. JCM 19000 | reverse complement strand
TGATCGCTTGCCGGTGATTACCAATACCACCTCTAACGGCGTGACCAGCGAAAACGTCAATTATCAGGATGTGGGTTTAACGCTGAATGTGGAACCGACGATTTCAATTGATGGCGATATCAGCATGAAAGTGACGCTGGAAGTCTCCAATATCGTCGACACCATCACTACGCAAACCGGCTTGCGGGTTTATCAAGTCGGCACCCGGCATGCCGAAACCGTGATGGCCTCCCGTGATAGCGAAACCCAGGTCCTGGGCGGGCTATTAAGCCGCAATGATCAAATCAGCGGTAGCGCCATTCCGGGTTTGGGCGAAGTGCCGGTGCTGGATCGGATTTTTTGGCAGCAAATCGACCTCCAAAGGCAAAACCGAACTGGTGCTGCTGATTACCCCGCACGTGGTGCGAAATCTGCCGCTGCCAAGCTCGTATATCACGCAGTTTGATAGCGGTACTGAGGGCGCTCTGACACCGCAGCCGCTGCGTTTGCGCTCTGGTTCAGTGGTCAACATCGTCAATTCCAACGGTGGTTTACCGACGCCCGCAGCTAATGCGGCGCCGACGGCTAACCCGCAAATCGGCTTGGATGGCGCAGCCCAGGTCATTCCGTTGCAAGACTCGACCAATCAGCCGCAGAGGCGCCAGTCATTACGCCGCTACCCGCGCCACCGCCGGAGGCGCCCGTTCAAGGCCCGGTGCCTACCCACGGCACGCGAATCAAAACTAAATAGCCCATTAAACCGAGCGCCGGTGCAGCACGTCATAGCGCACGCCCTCAGGCGTCGACACCGATTCATACAAACAAAGCGTATCCGCCCGCCAGGCAATCGGCTCCACGGGTTCCGTCATGCATGTTGCCTTGCGCAGCAGCGTCACATGCGCATTAAACGGGTGGTCTTCGGTCGGGAATTGCCCGGCGCGTAATTGGGCGCGTAGCGACTCCACCAATTTATCCAGCGCTGCATGATGCGCACTCAGTCCCAGCCACACCACGCGGGCACGGTCGAAGCTGCCGATCTGGTCTAGCGTCAGGTCGAGTGGGGCAAAGCCGAGGCCGTCTATCATGCGGATCAGATCGGCGCTGCGGGCGGCCGGAGTCGGGCCGAGGAAGGCCAGGGTCAGGTGTAGATTGGCCGTGCTGACCACGCGGCCGCCAAAGCGGGTGTGGACGTGGTGGCGGATCAGCGCCAGATGTTGGCGCACGGATTCGGTGGGCGAGAGGCCGATAAAGAGACGGGGCGTGGCGGTCATGGCTAAAGATTAGTCCATGCCGCCACGCCCCGTCTTGCCTGGGTGGTGTCGTTCAGCGGGTGTTTAGCTGATGGTCATCAGGCTGGCATTGCCGCCAGCAGCGGCGGTGTTGACTGACAGCGAGCGTTCAATCAGCAGCCGTTCCAACGCAAAGCTGTCCGCGCCCGGCGTCAGGCCTTGCACGCCGACGATGGGGCCGGCGCGTTGGGCCATGCTGGCGGTCAGGGCCAGCAACTGGTCGGCGT
>BBFD01000590.1 GCA_001313065.1 Silvimonas sp. JCM 19000 | reverse complement strand
TGCAGCAGGCCCGCATCGAAGGCCGGATGCCAGTCGCCACGCTGGGCAGCAAACACGGATTCGGGCGGGATGGGGGGATGGCTGGCAGGGGGCAAGGCGGCATCGGCATCAAGCGTCACCGGCCGCAAAAAACACCACCAGCTCCACGCGCCGCACCTGGTCATCGCGATAACTGAACAGATCGCCCAGGCCCGGCAGGCGCGATAGTCCGGGCACGCCATTGCGTTGCAGTTGCTGGCTTTCCTGAATCAAGCCGCCCAGTACGGCCCATTGCCCGGAACGCACGCGCAAGGTGGCATCCAGTTCGCGCACTTGCAGCACCGGCACCTGGCTGCTGACCGGCGTGCTGCCTTCGCGCGCCAGCAGCTTGACCGCAGGGTCATCCACCCAGCTGCGGATATTGGTAATGGTGGGGCGCACGTTCAGCGCGATTACGCCATCGGTGGAAATCTGCGGCAGCACCTGCAGCACCAGGCCTATGGGCACGGTGTGCAGCTTGCTGGTGTATTGACGGCGGTTGATATCGCCGTCCTTGTTGCGGTCTTCGGCCAGCTCCAGCGTGAAGTAAACCTGCTCGTCCACCACTTTCATCACGGCAGTCTGATTGTTGAGCGCATGATCTTGGGGCTGGAAAGCACGCGGATCTGGCCAAACTGCTCCAGCCAGCGCAACGCAAAATTGCTCCCCGCTGTCACGCCGCCGCTAAGTAAAGCCAGCGGCGCATCAAGCAAGGCGGCACCATTCAGGCTTTGCGCCAGTTGCCAACCGCCTGCGCCGCCGGTGAGCCAGCGCCAGTCTATGCCCGCCTGGTAGCGATCATTGAGCGCGACCTCCACAATGCTGGCCTCGATCAGCACCTGGCGCTGGGCATGGCTTTGCATTGCATTGAGCCAGTCGGCCACCTTGCGCTGCTCCGCCTGACTGGCCACGACCGCAACCAGACCGGTTTCGGGATGCACGATGACCTGGCGCGGCGCTTCTGGCTGATCCGGCAGCGTGGCAATGGCGGCAGTAGCGCTGGCCACCACGGGGGCGGGCGCGGGGCCGGCGTGGTAACGGTTACGCCGATCAAGCGGCGCAGATGGCTTTCCAGCGCGCTCCAGAAGCATGATCGGCGCTGCTATCGAGCAAGGTGGTCGAGGTATTCACCGGCCGCGCGCTGCCGGGGTCGCCCGTGGTCACCGAATTGGCCAGCGTTACGGTGGCGCGTACCTTGCGCGTCAGATTCAGATAATCGACCGGGTAGGTGACCAGATACGGTGTATCCGGCTCCACCCGTACCGTGCTGCCCTGCAACTGCCAGCGGATTGGTGCCTGCCTCGCAATGCGGTCGAGCAGTTGCGGCAGCGTCTGGTCGAGCGCATTCAGCGTGATCAGCCCGCTGACGCCGGGGTGTAGATCAAGATCGACGCGGGCATCACGCGCCAGGGTGAACAGCAGCGCGGCCAGCGGCTGCTGATACGCAATCACCGAAAAAAAACGCCGGGGCCGGGACG
>BBFD01000589.1 GCA_001313065.1 Silvimonas sp. JCM 19000 | reverse complement strand
TCAGGGCCGTGGTGATCTGGCGGTAGGTGCCGCCCGGGCCCCATTCGTTTCTCAGCGTTTCAGCTTCGGTAGCGAGGTTCTGGCGTTGTTGGTCGGTCAGCGGTTTGCCATCTGCGCCGATGCCGCTTTTGGCCTGCGCCGCTTTGGTTTCGGCTTCTTTGGCGCGGTTGTCGAGGTAGGTACCGGTCTGGTTGATCAATTCCTTCGTCACCGCAAACCCGGCTTCGATCTGGGTCTTGTCGAAGATGGGTTTCAGCGCGCCGGTGGTGTCTTTGTCGGTGGTGACGGTGGTGTCGAGTGAGGCCAGCGTTTCGGCCGCCGTCTTGCCGGTTTTGGCCAGTTGCCCGGCTTCATCGGTAATCGTCATCGCCCCGGCGCTGATGCCGCTGCGCGTGATGCTGCGACTGTCGCCGTCGGCCGCCATTGCGATTGGCGTACCGGTCGAGAAGCCGCTCTTGTTACCGCTGCCCGGCACCTTGTCACCGGCCGAGGCCACGTCGCCGGCCTGGGTCTTGCCGATGCCGCCGTTGCCGGATGCGGACGAAGAAGTGGCGCCGCCCTCCTGCGACAGGGCTTTCATCCCGCCACCGCCCTGGCTGTAGCCGCCGCCGATGCCGACACTGGTGGCGCTGTAGCGGGCACGGTTCTCGATATCGGAGACCGTCAGCGTGCCGGTGCTGAATGTGTTCATCCCCTGATCAATCGCGGCCTGGCTGCTTTCGATCACGCCGCCTTTCAGGTCCGTGTTGCCCTTCACGTTTACCTGGAAGCCACCATCGCCCGCGCGGATGCCCGATTGCTCAGTCACGCTGGCGTAGTCGCTGTTGATCTTCTGCTGGCTGGCATTGGCGCTGCCGCTGAAGCCCCAGCCGGCGGTGACGCTGCCGCCGAGCTGCTGGTCCTTGCTGTCGTATTTGTGGGTGTCCTGCAGGCTGGCCACATTCAGGTCGCCGCCGATATCGCCGACCACGTTCCGGCCGCTGACCACCGCGCCCTTGATGTTGGTGTCGCCGCCCGACACGATGCCCGCGGTCTTGCCCGCGCTGATGTGGCTGTTGCTCCAGCTCTGGTCGGTACCGTCGCTGCCGCCTTTGCCAACGGCGGCGTTGGCGGTCAGGCCGAAGGCGGCGCCGTCCTTGCCGTAGGTCAACGCCACACCGACGCCCGCGCTCTGGCTGCGGCTGTCGCTGTGCTGTTCGTTGGTGTTGCCGGCGGCCAGCAGGTTGACCTTGCCATCGGCTTCAAGCAGCACATTGCCGCCGCCCTTGATGTCGCTGCCCTGTACGGTCAGATTGCTGTCTGCGCCTGCGCCGGTCGCTTGATGATGACGTCACCGCCTGCGGCCAGTCTGGAGCCGGCTGCGGTATTGCCTTGTTGCGTGGTCCGGCTTTCGCGCTTCGATTGCCCGTAGGTGATGGACGCGCTGAAGCCACCCGCGTTGTTCGGGTCCGCCTTGACCGCGTCGTAGGTGTTGACGGCGGAGAGTGCGCTGG
>BBFD01000588.1 GCA_001313065.1 Silvimonas sp. JCM 19000 | reverse complement strand
CGCGCCCGATGTGCGCCGCACCGCGCATGATACGCAAGCAAAAGTGATCGCCGCGCAACGCCTGGCGCAAGCCTTGCTGAGCAAGCTGGAAACGCTGATCGGCCTGGGCTTGGGCTATCTGGCGCTGGACCGCGCTACGCCGACCCTGTCGCCGGGCGAGATGCAACGCTTGCGCCTGGCCACCCAACTGGGCTCGCAATTGTTTGGCGTGGTGTATGTGCTGGATGAGCCGTCTGCGGGCTTGCATCCCGCCGATGGCGCCGCGCTGCTGAGCACGTTGCAACGGCTTAAAGCTGAGGGCAATTCGGTGTTTGTGGTGGAACACGATATCGCCACCATGCGCCAGGCCGACTGGCTGGTGGATGTGGGCCCCGCCGCGGGCGAGCTGGGCGGCCAGGTGCTATACAGCGGCCCGCCCGCAGGCCTGGCGCAGATCAAGCCATCGCAAACGCGGCGCTATCTGTTTGATGGCGGCCAGGGCATCGCCCGCCAGGCACGCCCAGCGCAAGCGTGGCTCAGGCTGGAACAGGTTGAACGCAACAATCTGCAAAATGTGGATGCGGCGTTTCCGCTGGGCTGTTTGACCACGGTGACGGGCGTGTCGGGTTCGGGCAAATCCAGCCTGGTCACGCAGGCCTTGCTGCAACTGGTGGCGGCGCATCTGGGCAATCCGCTCGATGCGACGGAAGAGGCGGAAGAGCATGCGCCGCAGCCGCCGGTTTCCGATGAAGACAGCCGCGATGCCGCCGGCGTGCCGACGCTGCCGGAGGCGCGTGCCAGCGGCCGTATTGTGGCGGGCATGGAACAAATCAAGCGGCTGGTGCAGGTGGATCAGAAACCGATCGGCCGCACGCCACGCTCCAATTTAGCCACTTATACCGGCCTGTTCGACGCCGTTCGCAAGCTGTTTGCCGCCACGCCTGCGGCGCGCAAACATCGTTATGACGCCGGGCGCTTCTCTTTTAACGTCGCCAAAGGCCGGTGTGAGACCTGCGAAGGCGAAGGTTTTGTGATGGTGGAACTGCTGTTTTTTGCCCAGCGTGTATTCGCCATGCCCCACCTGCCACGGCACGCGCTATAACGCCGATACGCTGGCGATCAAATGGCACGATCTGAGCATCGCCGATGTGCTGGGTTTGACGGTGGATGCGGCCTGCGCCGCCTTTGCCGACGAGCCCGCCGTGCTGCGGCCGTTGCAGGTGCTGCGTGACATCGGCCTTGGCTACTTGCGACTGGGCCAGCCTGCCACGGAACTCTCGGGTGGCGAGGCGCAGCGCATCAAGCTGGCGACTGAATTGCAACGGGCGGGCAGCCAGCGCGGCGACACGTTGTATGTGCTGGATGAACCCACCACCGGGCTGCATCCGTCCGATATTGATCGCTTGCTGGCGCAACTGGATGCGCTGGTGCAAGCGGGCAATACCGTGGTGTTGGTCGAACACGATATGCGCGTGGTGGCGGCCAGCGATTGGGTGATCGATCTGGGGCCCGGCGCGGGCGATGAG
>BBFD01000587.1 GCA_001313065.1 Silvimonas sp. JCM 19000 | reverse complement strand
CCGCCAGCGGGATCAGTGGATCGTCCACGCCGTGGACCACCAACGTCGGCGTAGTGATTTGTTGTAACAGCGAACTCCGGTCCGGCGCCGACACCACCGCCAGCAATTGCCGCAGCACACCGGCCGGATAGAGCGAGCGATCCAGCGATTCGCGGATGCGCGCGGCGGCGATGTCGTCGCCCATGGGAAAGCCGGGCTTTGCAGCACGCGCAGATTGTTGAGCATGAACTCGACCATCAGTTCGCGTTGCTCCGGCAGATAAGCTTTGCGCGGCGGCCGACGCGTCAAACAGGCGCGTGCAGCGACGCTGGGGCCGGGCAAGCCCGGTGCGCTGGTGCTGCTCATGATGCTGGTCAGCGACAAAGCACGCTCCGGCGCATGGGTGACCAGCAGTTGCGCAATCATCCCGCCCATGGATGCGCCCACAATATGCGCGCGCGCAATGCCCAGCGCGTCGAGCAAGCCGATCGCGTCTTCGGCATATCGTCCAAGGTGTAGGGCGCGGGAATTTTCCAGCCAGACTGTGGCGCAGCATATTCAGCAGCAGCGGCGGACGCCCAGATGCTCAAGTTTGCTGGATAGACCGACATCGCGATTGTCGTAGCGAATTACAAAATAGCCCGCTCGGGCCAGATTGCGGCAGAACTCCTCGGGCCAGCCCAGCAATTGCATGCCCAGCCCCATGATCAGCAAGACGGGCGGATCGCTGGCATCGCCAAAGGTTTGATATTCGAGTTCGATCGGGTTGAGCTGGGCACGGGGCATGGTGGCGTCGGTGTGTGGTTGCGGGCAGCTGACTTTGGTCGAAAGCCGTATTTCTCAAAAAAAATATCGTTCTTGAGAAAATTGGGCCAGCGCGTTGCGCTACTGGCCCAAAAAATTCACACACTACGCCACAGTTTGCAGCCCCCGCCGCGCTGTTAGCGCTGTGGGCCGGTTCTTACACGGCACCTGCCCCACCCTGCCTTACAGCGCCTGGCCGCCGACGGATTGATACAATTTCATCAAATTCAACAACTGGTTATAGCGATTTTCCGCCAGCGACAAATCGGCAGTGCGGCGTGCTTCCTGTTGATCAAGCCAATCTTTCACACCGGTCTGACCCACGCGATAACGCGTTTCGCTGAGTTTTTTTCCGCGCGCACGGCGTAATCAAAGGCCAGTTGGCGTTGCGTTTGTTCCTGCAGATATTGCGTGCGCGCCGACAAGGTGTTCTCGACATCGGCCAGCGCGGAATACAAGGTCTGGCGGAAGCTGACCACAGCTTGTTGGTACTGCGCTTGCGAGACCTTGATCGTCAGTTGCGTGGTGTTCCATTGCACAAACGGCAGCGTCAGGCCCGCGCCCAATGTGCCGAGCGGATCGCGCAATACATTCGACAGCGATGTGCTACTGGTGCCGACGCTGCCGGTGAGCGTAAACGCTGGATAAAAGCTGGCCCGGGTGTAATCCACATTGGCCAGGCTTTCGCGCAGGCGCGCCTCGGCCGCTTGCAGATCGG
>BBFD01000586.1 GCA_001313065.1 Silvimonas sp. JCM 19000 | reverse complement strand
AAGCAGGCAAGCACCACCCCCGGCACGCCAGCCCGCGCATGCGGCGCCGCTCTGCGCTCAATGCCCTGCCGCCACCGCTTCGCCACTCAAGCCATTCCATCCGCCGCCCAGTGCTTTCACCAACAACACATGTGCACTGAACTGGCGTCCCTGCAGTTGCAGGGCCGTCACCTCGGCCGACAACGCCGAAGCCTGCGCACTGGCCACAGTCAGGTAGGTTGTGGTGCCGGCCTTGTACTGGTTTTGCGCCAGTTGCTGCGCATCGCGCGCCGCCGCCACGGCCTGGTCGCGGGTTACCGCTTCGTCATCCAGCACACGCAAGGCAACCAGGTTGTCTTCCACTTCCTGCAGGCCGCCCAATACTGTTTGCCGATAGGTCGCCACCACCTGGTCATAGCTGGCCTTGGCCTCGTTCTGGCCGGCTTGAGCAGACCGCCTTCAAACAAGGGCTGCGCCAGCGCCGCGCCCAGCGACCAGATCTGGCTGGGCGCGTTAAACCACTGCGCAAAGCTGTTGTTCTGATACCCGCCCGACGCCGACAAGGACAAGGCCGGGAACATCGCCGCCGTCGCCACGCCGATATTGGCATTCGCCTTGGCCACCGCGCGTTCGGCCGAGGCCACATCGGGCCGCCGCTCCAGCAACGCCGACGGCAGCCCCACAGGCACGCCTGGCAATTTGGCCGCCAGGGGCACCACCGGCAAACTGAAATCGGCCGGTGCTTTGCCCAGCAGAATGGCGATGGCGTGTTCCATCTGGCACGGCTCACTTCCAGATCGGTCAGTTGCGCCTGGGCATTGAGCAATTGCGTTTGCGCCTGCGCCACATCCGATCGGGTAACGATGCCGGCCTGGTATTGGTTTTGCGTCAGCGTCAGCGACTTTTGATAAGCGTCGACGGTTTGCTGATACAGCGTCTTCTGGCTATCCAGCACCCGCAAGGCAAAATAATCCTGCGCCAGCGTGGCCTGGGCACTGAGCAAAGCGCCTGCCAGATCGGCTGCGCTGGCCTGGGTGGCCGCGTCCTGCGCTTCGACCGAACGGCGTACCTTGCCCCAGATATCCGGCTCCCAACTGGCATCCAGCGATTGGCTGTAGTTGTTTTTTGACACTGCTGCGGCTGGTGGTCGTGGTGTTGTCGACGCCGCTCAGCGTGCTGGTGTTGCTGGCACTGCGGCTGGCCGACAAACCCAGCGACAGCGTGGGCCAGAACGAAGCCCGTGCCGCATCGCCCGCCGCCACGGCCAGCCGGTAGGCGGCTTCAAACTGCTTTACCGTCTGGTTGTTGACCTGCACTTGCGGCATCAGGCATTCAAGGTGGCGTCGTCATACACGGTCCACCAGTCACCGCGCGGCTTCAGATCAGCCGGTTGCGCCTGTTTCCAGCCTGCCAGTTCCTTGTACGCCACCGGCATGCTGGCATCAGGCGCGCCGTGGTAATCGGGGCCAACGGCGCAGCCGCTCAGCCCGCCGACCAGCACGGCCGCCATGGCCACAGCCAGCAAGC
>BBFD01000585.1 GCA_001313065.1 Silvimonas sp. JCM 19000 | reverse complement strand
CTGGCCTGACGGTGCAAGAAGGCGGCCAGGTGGCTTTCAGCATCGGTAGTGCCACGGCCGACCTTCAGCTAAGTTCGATCTGGCAGCGCGGCCCGGTGCTGAGCGAACTGACGCTGGCGCAACCACATCTGCTGCTGGTCCGCACCGGGCCCCAACAATACAACTGGTCTGATCTGCTCAAACCTTCGCCCGCGGCGCCATCGGCGACGGCAGCCTGCCGCGCTTTGCGGTTTACAACATTCGTATCAAAAGTGGCCAGATTGATTTCGAGGATACGGTTACGCGGCGGCGTAACAAGATCGACCAGATCGAAATTGGTGTGCCGTTTATTTCCAGCCTGCCGGTGTTTGTAGAAACGCAGGTGGAGCCGCATCTGGCGTTTGCGCTGGATGGGGCAAAGTTTGATATCAGCGGCAAAACCACGCCGTTTCAGGCCACGCGGCAAAGCACGCTGGACTTGCGCGCCAACGATATCGACATCCCGCGTTATCTGGCTTATCTGCCCGCGCAAGCAGGCTGGCGGCTGCCTGCGGCCCGGCTGGATAGCAATCTGCAACTGGTGTTTCGCGAAGAAAACCACGCGCCGCAATTGCGCCTGAGCGGCAGCCTGGTATTACGCGACGCGCAATTGCAGCAAAGCAGTGGCACGCCGCTGGCCAGCGTTAAACGCCTGCAGGTCGATCTGGCCGATGTGCGCCCGCTGGATGCGGTGTATCAGCTGGCGCGCGTGCAAAGCGAAGGCTTGCATGTGGCGGTAACGCGACCGGGGCAGGGCGGCTTGAACTGGCAGCAGGCGTTTGCCACGCCGACCCAGCCGTCGACGCAGCCGGTGGCGCAGGCAGCCTCGGATACCGCTGCGGCTGCGGCCACCCATGCGGGGACGGCGGGCAAACCCACGCTGTTTAATATCGCGCAGCTGCAACTCAATCATTCCACGCTGGATTGGCGCGACGACAGCGTCAGCCCGGCCGTGCAGGCGCGCTTTGATCCGCTGTCGCTAACGGCGCAGCAAATCGGCAATCTGCCCGACAAACCCGCCCAGCTGGCACTGCAAACCACCGATGATCGCGGCATGACGCTGAAGCAGAGCGCCACGCTGCTGTTGCAGCCGCTGCATATTACGGGCCACACCCAGTTGAATGGATGGTGCTGCCCGCCATCCAGCCCTACCTGGCGCCATGGCTCAACCTCACGGTGCTGCAAGGCACGCTGGGCGTGCAGGGCGATCTGGATTATCAGGCTGGCAAGCTGCCCAAGCTGTCCAATGTGCAGCTCGATATTGCGCAGCTCAAGGCCCAACTGGATCAGCACAAAACCGGCACGCTGCAGTTTGAGACGCTGCAAATTGCGGCACCGCAGCTCGATCTGGCCGCCGCGCGTTATCAGATTGAACACGTGCAATGGCGCAATGGCAGTCTGACCGCAGCGCGGCTGAAAGACGGCAACATCGACTGGGGCAGCCTGCTGCGCAAACCCGCGGCGGTGGATAGCGCGCGGCCTGTGGCGGAA
>BBFD01000584.1 GCA_001313065.1 Silvimonas sp. JCM 19000 | reverse complement strand
CCGCGCAATGGCTGGTCGGCGCAACCCGCGTGCTGGCCGGGGGCCAACCCGTGCTGCTGTTCAGCGGCACCTCGCTCTGCACCCCCACCGGCACGCCGCTGATGCCCGTGGTCGCGCAAATGCGCGTTACAGGAACCTGAACCATGTCGCTCGCCTTTCCATTTCGCATCGACACTCGCGGCCGCTCCGCCGAAGTCTTTGGCGACGACCACATCCGCGACATGATCGAACAAGTGCTGTTTACCGTGCCCGGCGAACGCGTCAACCGCCCTGACTTTGGCTGCGGCCTGCTGCAACTGACCTTCGCCCCCAACAATGACGCCTCAGCGCTGCCGTGCAGATGACCGTGCAAGGCGCGCTGCAACAATGGCTGGGCGAGCTGATCGAGGTCGAAGCCGTCAGCGTGCAATGCGACGACGCCACCCTCAACGTCACCGTGCAATACATCACCCGCATAGACCGCGATCGGCAACTGGCACGCTATGCGAGGGAGCTGGCATGAAACGCGAATTCCGCCCCGACCATGGCACGCGTCTGCAGCTGCTCAAGGACCTGCCGTCGCCCACGCTCACCGGCATTGATTACCTTGAAGTGACGAGCGCTGATCAGACCGTGCTCAAAGTGGTGCTGGTCTACCCGGCGTCACCTGATCTAAGCAAAGCGCATTGCCGCATCGATGGCGGTGTGCGCATCAGTGGCATCAAGGTCATCGATGTCAAAGTAACCGGCAACGAATTGAAAGTAACGGTCGACAAGGCCGGTGACTATTCGTGGTATCAGTTCGTCCTGCAAGACCCAGCCGCGCCCGATGACGTGCCCGCGGGCTTTACCCCACCGTTTGATCCGCTGCTGTCCAGCATCCGCTTCAGCTTCAAGGTGCAATGCCCCAACGAATTTGATTGCACCAGCGACCACGTCTGCAGCCCGGTGGTGCCGCCCGAGCCGTTGCTGGATTACCTGGCCAAGGATTACGGAAGTTTCCGCCGCCTGATGCTGGATCGCATGGGCCAGTTGATTCCCGGTTTTAACGAAACGCATCCAGCCGATTTCACCGTTGCGCTGGTGGAAATGCTGGCGCACGTCGGCGATCAGCTCAGCTATGCCCAGGATGCCGTCGGCACCGAAGCCTATCTGGGCACTGCGCGCCGCCGTACCTCGCTGCGCCGCCATGCGCGCTTGCTGGATTACGGCGTGCACGAAGGCTGCAACAGCCGCGTGTTTGTCACCTTTGATATTGCCAATAACGCCGATGGCCTGAGCCTGCCGCCGGCACCCCCTTGTTGTCGCGCGGGGACAGCAGCGCCGCCTTTGTTGCGCGCAAAGCGCTCGAAAGCTTGCCGGATGGCAGCACCCAGGTGTTCGAAACGCTGGAAGCGATCAAGCTGCAAACCGCACAGAGCCGCATTGAAATTCACGACTGGGGCGATCCGCATTTCTGCCTGGCCAAGGGCAGCACCAGCGCCGCGCTGGTGCAGGTGGCAGTGCCTGCGCCGGCTACGCCGCCGCCGAC
>BBFD01000583.1 GCA_001313065.1 Silvimonas sp. JCM 19000 | reverse complement strand
GGAGCAGGCGCCGGAGCGGGTGCAGCCACAGGAACAGGCGCCGGGGCAGGCGCGCCAAAGTAATAGTTCAGGTTAAGGGTGTAGCTATTGCTTTTGAATTTGACGCCGTTATCGCCCACGCGCATTTGCGTCCATTCACCCGCTAGCCCCCAATGCGGCGCAATTTTGTATTCAAGGCCGGCACCCCCGTGGAAATCGTTGCCGCCAAAGTTATTGATCAAGCCATCGCCGCCCGAACCTTCCAACCGCCCGTAGCCGAGCTTGATATAGGGTAGAAATTTATTGAGCGGTACACCCAGCTTGAAATCAGCGCCACCCAGCCGCGCACCATAATTGCTGGTCAATCCGGTGCTCAGCAGGTTGTGATCGGATTTATCGACGTAATCATAAAAGCCGCTCAGGCCGATCAAAAAACTATCCCATTGCAGGTTGTAACCCAGCTCGCCACCCGCGGTGACGGCGTTTTTTTGCTATCCGTCTGGAAATTGCCGGAAGTGCTCGAGCGATTATCGCCCGCTTTAATCCCGACAAAAAAAGCCAGCAAAATCATCGGCGGCAAGCGCCTGGGTACAAATCAGAGCGGACAAGATAGACAGGCAGAGACGTTGTTTAATCATTTGGGGTCACCTTTTTTTTCACAAACTTTGAGGCTCACATTCAGCTTCTGACCAAATGTGCAGCGCATCGAACACGCGTACATGCGCGCAGATGCTGATTGCGACTATAGGTGACGGTGTCCGCAGGCATTTGTTACAGCCATGTGCAATCTGATGTACGGCAGGAGAAAGCTTTATTGTTGGCTGGCTGCAACACATTAACCGGGCAACCCGCGTGCGCTGGTGGCTAAGCGACTCAAAAGCAAAATCGCTGCCGAATTCCCGGCGGTGCCAGGCCACAAAAAACCGGATGAATAAAATCAGCATGAGCCAGATAACAGATGTTTTTTTAAAGATAAAACAACAACGAACTCTACCGCCCGATCAAATGCGTAACATGCATTCAATATCAAGGCCCTGGCCGGTGACATGCTTTGCTGTGCGCTGGTATTTGTTTCGACGGCACCACCGTCGCTTGTAAGCGCGTTCCGATGCATATAAATCGGGCCGCCATCACGGCGGCCCGGGCCAATACATCAAGGAGCATTCACCACAATGTAGGTGACGTTACTGCCCTGATATTGCGGCTGATACCACGTATTGCCGCACTGGCGATAAGCACGTTGCCGCGCATGACATCTACGCAACTGGGCGGCATTTGTGCCGGGGTCAGAATGGCGCCCACTACCGCCGAGGTAACGGCGACCGTTGCCGTGACTGCCGCGGCAGTGGCCACCGGGTGGTAGTGGTCGTCGTAGCCATAGCCGCGTCGGTCATTGTTTTCGACATTGATGTTGACGTCGTTATGGCTGTTGTTCACGTTGACGTTGTTGCCGTGCACATTGGTGTTATGGCCGCCGGCTACCCGGTTGCCATTGTTGCGGTTACCCCCGCCGCGGTCGGCGTTGACCGAG
>BBFD01000582.1 GCA_001313065.1 Silvimonas sp. JCM 19000 | reverse complement strand
AAGCGGTTAAAGGTTCGTTTAGCGCAAGCTGAACATCAAAACATGCGCCGCAGGCTAAGCGGTAAAAGGTTTGTTCAGCGCAAGCTGAACATCAAAACATGCGCCGCAGGCTAAGCGTTTAAATGGTTTAAAAAGTTTGCCCCCCAACACTCCAAACCCCCGCCCCAATAAAAAAAAGCCCTCCCTGGGGTAGGGAGGCCAAATCTCACTGCCTTGTCAAAACATTGCTCAGTTGCGGATCGCGCCCATCGCCTTGGTCAGCGTTGCGGTGCTGTCATCGCCATCCAGAGACCACGAGAACATGCCGCCCATACCCTTGGTCTTGGCGTAGTTCACCTTGGTCGCGATGATGGTCGCGTCGTCATAGCTCCACCAGTTGCTGCCGTCGTACTTGTACAGGCCCACCACGGTGTTGTTGTAGTAGACGTTACCGGCTGCGTTCTTCAACACGTTGTAGTTGTTGATGCCCGCTTCCGATGCGCCTGCTGCCGGGCCGGTGGCGGTCTGGTACAGACCGTTGTTGACGTTCTTCACGCCGGTCCAGCCACGGCCGTAGTACGGAATGCCCAGGTTGAGCTTGTTAACCGGGAAGCCGCCTGCGACCAGTTCCTTGACCGCATCATCGGTATCGTAAGTGGCCATCACGCCGCCGCCTGCGATATTCGGACTAGCCGGGTCTTTGTACAGATTGGCATGGAAGTCAGTCGGGCCTTGCGCTTCCCAACCGCCGTGATAGTCGTACGTCATCACGTTCATCCAGTCCATATACGGCGCCAGAGAGCCCAGTTCTTCCTGCGCAATCTTGTCCGAACCCGCACCGGTAGTGGCCGTCAGCAGATAATGCTGGCCCAGCGCATCCATCTGCTTGCGGAACTCAGCCATCAACAGCGTGTAGTTATGCTTGTCGTTGACCGCATCTACCGTGTTGTAGCCGACGCCCTGGATACCCGGGTATTCCCAGTCAATGTCGATCCCGTCAAAGATGCCTGCCAGCACGCCGGTACCACCGGTGGCCGAGCCGGAATCAACCGGGTAGTTGCCCTTCAGGTACATATCCACGCAGCTGGATACCAGGGCCTTGCGATTGGCATCGGTGGCAGCCGCTGCCGAGAAGTACTTGGACCATGTCCAGCCACCCAGCGAAACCAGTACCTTGATGTTCGGGTATTTGGCTTTCAGTTCTTTCAGCTGGTTGAAGTTGCCTTTGACCTTCTGGTCCCAGGCATCGGCCACGCCGCTGACCGAAGTGGCAGCGTCAAAGCCTTTCTGGATATCCGCCCAGGCATCGCCACCGAGACCGGCGCTGGGGCTGGAGGCATCGGTCGAGCCAGGCTCGAGCGCAGTCACCTGACCCTGGCACTTGTAGGTACCGTCGGCTTGCTTGTAGATGTTGTTGAATGCGTAGTTGATGAAGGTCAACTTGGCGGCCGCGCCGCTGGTGTCGATGGTCTTCACGTAATACGCGGTGCTGTAGATACCCCACTGGGCGAAGTACGAACCGACTTGATAGCCGCTGGTGGGCGTCGGCG
>BBFD01000581.1 GCA_001313065.1 Silvimonas sp. JCM 19000 | reverse complement strand
GGCCACGCTGCCGCAACAACGCGTGCTGATCGGCACGTTGGCGAGCTTGCCGCAACAAATTATCGAGCGCAAATCAAGCCGCCAGCGCTGATCATCATCGGCAACGTGGTGAGCCTGGCCGACAAGCTGGCGTGGTATCGCGCGCAGCATGCGACCTGAGTTGTTGTAAGCAGGCCGCATTTGTCTGCCGAGTTTCGGCGTGTATACGCCAACCAGCACGCCGCACATGCTCAAATTGCGCGCGACCTTTATGATGCTGGCATAGCTGCACGCCACGTCGTGCCGCCTCATAACAATCATTTATCGCGCTCAGGCAAAGCATGGCTCACGACGTAGGCAAACTGCGTTATGTGATGGCGGGACTGATCTTGCTCACGCTGGTGTTGCTGGGCTGGCAACACTGGGGCATGAACCGCCGTCTGGACATCAGCCCGCAAACTGGATATCGGTACAGCGTCACGGACGACCGCCCCGAGGGCGACTCCATCGCGCAATTTTTTTGGCGCTGCACACGGCGGTCGCCTTGAATGCAGCGTGGGCAGCAAAGCCGCCAGCCCGTATTGCCAGCTGGATATCCGCACTGACAGTCTGGCGCATGGCGTTGATCTGTCGGCCTATGACTCGGTTTATCTCGAAGCTAGTTATCACGGCCCGGGCAGCCATCGCCTGCGTTTGTTCCTGCGCAACTTTGATCTGGCGCAATCGCGTGCCGATAACGAAAACAGCTGGAAGCTGAACGAACTCGACATCACCCCCGACCCTGCCGCCGAGCCCGATCACATCAGCATTCCCTTGCGCAATATGAATGTGAACTCAGCATGGCTGGCTGATAACCAGGTCGCGGCCGACTACGCAGCGGTGGATTTATCCAATGTGGTGATGTTGCAGATTGCCACGCCCGGCCTGCGCGAGCCGGGCCTGCATACCATCGACATCAAGGCATTGGCTTTCCGCGGCAAATGGATCAGCCGCGAAGCCTTGCTCTTGCTGATTGTGGCGGTGTGGGCGGGTGCCGCGCTGATCTATCTGTTACTCGGCCTGCATCGGGTCCGGCAGAACCTGGCCGCCAGCCGCGCGCGCCAACAAGAACTGGAAGCGATGAATATCTCGCTCGAAATCCAGAACCTGCGCATCGAAGAAGCCGCGCGCCGCGATCCGCTCACAGGCGCGCGCAATCGCGCCGGCATACGCGACGAACTGGTGCGCGAAATGAAAAAAGCGCGCAAAGGCGTCGATACCTTCTCCATCCTGTTTATTGATCTGGACCACTTCAAACGCATCAACGACGAACGCGGCCACGGCGTGGGCGATGCGGTGCTGAAGCAACTGGTACGTGAACTGGGCAGCCAGATTCGCCATAGCGATTATCTGGTGCGCTGGGGCGGCGAGGAATTCATGCTGATCTGTACCAATACGCCGTTTGAAGCGGCGACACGGCTAGCAGAAAAACTGCGTTTACATATAGGCGCCGCGCAATGGCCCGAAGCCTGGCGGTGACCGCCAGCTTTGGCGTGACCACTTATGCCGC
>BBFD01000580.1 GCA_001313065.1 Silvimonas sp. JCM 19000 | reverse complement strand
ACCGCATTCTTCGCCACAGCCGGAGCGGATCAGTTCAGTCAACGCCTTGATCGCCTGTGCGGCATCAGGCCGGTGGCTTTGACACGGATTTCGTCGCCATGCTGGACTTCGAGACCCATGATGCCCACCACCGACTTGGCATTGGATTCTTCGCCATTGCGCACCAGTTTGACGTCGGCGGTAAAGGTCTTGGCCATATTGGCCAGCACCGCAGCCGGGCGTGCATGCAGGCCGGTCGGGTTGGGGATGAGGATAAGGTCGGACAAGGCGCTGTCCGGCGCTGCGGTCGCGTTCGCTTGCGCAGCGGTGGCGACCAGCTTGACCGTCAAGGCCACGGTCTTGCCGGCGTGGGCAAAACCGCGGGCCGGGGCCATCGATTCAACAGTTCACCATTGGCAATCACCATTTCGGTCAGCGTGCTTTTGCCACGCGCGGAAATGATCTGATCATCGAAATCAACCAGCGCCTGGCCAGCCGTCACTTTCTGGCCTTCAGCGACCAGCATGCGGAACCCTTCGCCCTTGAGCATCACGGTATCGAGGCCGATATGCAGCAGTACTTGCAGACCCTGTTCAGTGGTTAGCGTCAGCGCGTGACTGGTGCTGGTGACCTGAGTGATGGTGCCGGCAGCGGGGGCCAGCAGGGTATTGGACGTGGGGTCGATGGACACGCCATCGCCAACCATCTTCTGGGCGAAAACCGGATCGGGCACGGTTTCGAGCGGGACAAAGAGACCGGACAGCGGAGCCAGCAGCTCCACGCTTTGATTCGATGTTGTCATGGCAACCTCAAGGCTTTTTTTTAGACTTGCGATCACCGGGTTGGAGGAAAGGGGCCTTGATGCAAAGGCCGGATGTCCGCCAATCCTGGGATCGGCACTGCTTGCTAGTTTAGTGGGTCACTGCCGGGTCAGCAGTGGAATTTTCCCATTGTCATACTGCGGGTTTACTTCTGATGGGGGCGATCTTCCGGTGTAATTGGCGACAATTGCGCCGGTGATAAACGAGAATTGTAATGGCCTGTTTCAGTAAAAATCTTGTCCAGGCGCAAATCCCATGGGTCCAGCGGTAGCGCATCAACCCGCTGGCAGTCAAAGGCCACCCCGATCAGCTGCGGTTTTTTCCAGTGCCGGCGCGCGCGCCGGAACGCAAACGTGGTGTCGTAGTAGCCGCCGCCCTGGCCCATGCGCCCAAGCACTGCATCAAAGCCAAGCAAGGGCAAAAAAACACAAGGTCTAGATCGCGCGGGGCGCAGTAGTGGGTATGCACCGGGACGGGGATGCCATAGGCGCCTTGATGCCAGCGCGAAGCTTCATCAAAGCGCACAAACTCCAGATGGCGGCCTTTGCCCGGGCGCGGCGTCTCGGGCAAAAACACCCGGCACCCGGCTTTGAGGGCGGCCAGGATCAAGGGCCACGTCGACAGCTCACTGCCCATGGGTACATAAATGGCGATATTGCGGCCGCGGCGCAGCAGACCGGCGGATCGGATCTGGCGCATGACCGCCAGGCTGGCCGTGCGGCGCGTGGCAT
>BBFD01000579.1 GCA_001313065.1 Silvimonas sp. JCM 19000 | reverse complement strand
TGCGGCGAATTTTGAGTTGCAGATTGGTGCCGATGCTTCGTCGGCCAGCAACTGATTGAGCCGCTCGTATACGCGATGCACCGACGGCGTAAATTCTTCGGCCATGTAATCGGTAAGTACGGTGGCGGTCTCGGCGTTCTGCCCCAGCGCTTCTATGCTTTGCGAAATGGCGCGGGCGAACAGCCACGGGCGGAACGGATTTTCGCGTTCCTTGATGTCTTCCTGATTGAACAGCACCGCCATGCGGATATTCAGATCGCGCAGTTCTTGTTCGCTGGTATTGCGATAACGCCGCGTGACAGTGTCGACGCGCAGTTCTTCTTCTTGCGTGGAGGTGTCGATCAGGCTGAGCGTGGTCTGCGCGAACGAATCGGCAAATGACGGTCGAAACGTGCTGTAGGCGGTCTGGAAGCTGCGGTTGACCAGCGCTTCCATGCGGTCACGCAGCAACTGGCGCACCTGGATTTCACTCTTTTGCAGCACGCTGCGCGCTTCGTACAAGGTGTAGCGCTCGGCCGCGTTGAGTACACCGGCTTCGGTGGCAGCAGTCAGCCGCATCAAGGTAGCGGGGACCAGCATCTCGGCCGCGTCGTTAAACGCGCCGACAAAGGTGGTTCTGGCGCGAGCCAGAATTTCATTTCTATCCATTTATACGTGTCCCTGCTGCATCGTGTCTGCGCTGCCGCGCTTGCCGGATATCGGGCTAATCCGCCGGTCTGTCAGTTTCGAGCGATTGTAAGTAAATCGCGCAATTAAAGCGATCTTTGTGTGCGCGCACACACTGCGCTTGTTGTATTGGTGCTAATGCGCGCTGCCCGCTTCAAATCCGCGCTATGCGGCGCCAAGGCAGGGCTGGCGGGGGCTGGCACGTTGTAAGCGTGGCGATGCGAGCAAAAAAAACTGGCTGACGCCGCCTGTCGGTTATGCTGACGTTAGCGTGCGTTTAGCGCTGCAGGTGGGGCAAGCCTGCTTGCGCCGGCCGCTGCGGTGGCGGGCAGGCAAAGCGCGCCGCTTCTATGCTTGTGTCATGAAAGCATGGTGCGCTTAGCCTCACGTTTATCAATTCGGGGCTTGTGGATTTATATCTTATGACTGTATCGTACGATATGTTTGCTGGCGGCAGCGCCCGGCAAATCCCCTGTTATCAAGCCGGAGTTTTGCAATGAATCAAGCCACCACCCCCAGCACCCGTGCCGTGAGCCGCGTGCGCCATAACCTTAAATTTCGGGTTGCTACCGTGCAGCAGCTACAAAAGATTGCACCCGATATGCTGCGTGTGACTTTTGTCAGCCCGGATCTCAGCGATTTTGTTTCCGCCGCGTTTGATGATCACGTCAAAGTATTTTTTCCCCGCACCGGGCCAGACCACCCCGACGCTGCCCACCTGGGGCGATAACGGCCCGGTCTGGCCCGAAGACCAACCGCGCCCGCCTGCGCGGGATTACACGCCGCGTCGTTTTGATAATTCCGCGCATACCCTGACTATTGATTTTGCCCTGCATGGGGTCGGCCCGGCCGCGGAATGGGCGG
>BBFD01000578.1 GCA_001313065.1 Silvimonas sp. JCM 19000 | reverse complement strand
GCCGGGCGGCTCGGCATCGGGCACTTGATGCTGGTCTGCATCTGCATCAAAGTCCGGTCAACCACGCCATCCGGCCGATGCGCAATTGGCCGGTCAGGCCGTCATCATGTATCGGCGTGCCAGGTTGCGCCGCCAGTATGCTGGCCATCAAACGCCAGGTATCGACGCCTAGCGCAAACAAACGCTCAACATCATTGGACGGCGAACGCGCACGTTCATACACGCGCCAGGCCGGATTGCCCGGATCGGCGATCCACGGCATATCCAGATAATGGATACCGGCCAGATCAAACAAGGCGGGTGTCGGTAAACGGCCCGGGTTGATCTGGCTGGTGGCATACAGGGCGCGACCGGTGCCCACAAACGGTCGCACGCGGCGCGCCTGCTTGTCGTTCATGGCGAGGAATACGCCATCAGCACCAATCTGATCAAGTTGCGCCCGCAAACCGGCGTAGTCCTGACGGCTGACCGGCATGCCCAATACATTGGGCATACGGCCGTTGCTCACGCCTTTCCATGCCTCTGTAAAACCCTGGGCCATGCGCTTGGCGAGGCGCCATCGCCCACCAGAATCACAGGCTGGGCAATACCATCGTCATGCATCCAGCGCGCCACCTGGCTGGCCTCCACCTCGGTGGACAAACTGAAGCTGTATAAATTGGGTCGGCGCAGGGTCTTGTCGTCAAAACGATTGAGCGCCAGTACCGGGAATTCAAAGTGGCCGTTATCAGCGATATTGTTAACCGCCGTCTGCGTCAGCGGCCCGATCACCGCCGCCGCACCCAGATTACGCGCCCGGTTGAACTGGGTGAGGATGTCATCCTCGGCATCGCTGGTATCGAATACACGCAATGGCGGTTGATCGCCATCCGACAAAGCGCCTTCCGCGGCAAACAAGCCCGCCTTGATTGCATCCACCGCCGGCTTCCAGGCCTTGCTGCGTGCGGGCAGCAAGACGGCAATAAACTGGCCGGTGGGCGGCGTGGCCAGGGCAGAGGCGTCTTGCGCTGCGGGCTTGTTGGTGGCCGCTGCAGCAGCCGCAGCTGAAGCAGGTGTCTGATGCGCCGGGCTCGATGCAACCGGCGACGCAATGGTCACCAGCGGCGCTGCGGCATGGACGGCGCTGGCCGCAAACAGGACCAGGCCGTATAGTACGGCCGCCAGTGGCCTGCGCGGCCCGCAACAAACCGCATGGAGAGCCGAGCGTGCATACAGAACCTTCAGAAGTCAGTGGTGGCACATTATATGTGGTCGCCACTCCGATCGGGAACCTGCAAGATTTAACGCCCAGAGCGTTGAATATTCTGCGAAATGTGAGCGTGATCGCGGCCGAAGACACTCGTGTCACCGGCCAGTTGCTCAAGCATTTTGGCATCACCACGCCCATGATCAGCGTGCGCGAACATAACGAGCGCAGCATGGCCGAGAAGATCGTCACGCGCCTGCAAGCCGGTGACAGCGTGGCCCAGGTCTCGGATGCCGGCACACCGGCGATTTCCGACCCGGCGCGCAACTGGTGGCCGCCGTG
>BBFD01000577.1 GCA_001313065.1 Silvimonas sp. JCM 19000 | reverse complement strand
GTGGTCGCCGGGGGCGGATATTTCGCGTGTATATCGCGCCGAACACCGATGCTGGCTTTCTTGATGTGTTTGCGCAGGCCATCAACGAAAACGTGATCGATACCTTGTCCGTGAGCTGGGGCTCGCCGGAAATCTTCTACGACCAGGCCATGCTGGACGCGTATCACGCGGTATTCCTGCAGGCGGCATTGCAAGGCATTCCGGTGATTGCGGCGTCGGGCGATGCGGGTGCGTTTGATATCAACCGCAGTTACTACTATCCGGCATGCACCACGCTGTTGTCGGTTGACTTTCCGGCCGCCGATACCGGCGTGCTGGCAGCAGGCGGCACCACCTTGCCAAATACCTTCCAGCACAAGCTGGGGCCGGTCACCGAGCTGTATGAACGGCCATGGGGCTGGAATTATCTGCAGGATTACATCGTCAAGTACTACGGCACGGCCACGTATTACTCCAACTACTACACGGTGGGTGGCGGCGGTGGCGTGAGCGTGACGCAGCCAGTGCCTGACTATCAGGCCGGTCTGGCGGGCGTGCAGGTTTCGGCTTCGGCGCAGTCGATGTTTTGCGGTCCGCTGCTTGATGGCGCCGGGTTCACCAGCTGGACCGACGTGATTGATATGCCCGCCAAAGTGGCCGGGCGCAATCTGCCAGACGTGTCTTTGAACGCCGATCCGTATAGCGGCTATACCGTGCTGCAAGACGGTGAGTGGGGCAGCGGCAATGGCGGTACCAGCTTTGTGTCACCGCAATTGAACGGGATTCTGACCCTGATTGCTTCCGGCTTGCCGGGCCGCGTCGGCCCGATCAATCCGCAGCTGTATTCACTGTTCAAGAGCAAAGGCTACGCCAGCGGCTCGCCGTTCAAGCCATCACGGCCGGGGATAACGAGTATTACAAGGCCAGCGCCAGCTATAACCCGGCCAGCGGCCTGGGTTCGCTCGACGTTACCGCCTTGAGCGCAGCCTTGGGCGGCAAATAAGCCAGGCTCATAGATTGACACCATCACTTTCAGGACTTGCCATGACCCGCTTTAAAACACTCGCACTTTCTGTGCTGGCCGCGGCCAGCTTTGGCGCAGCCAGCGCGGCCCACGCCGTGGTTGAAACCAATGTTTTCTTTCTGCCCCCCAGCACCGTCGACACCCCAGGCGATACCGATTTGTCGTGGGACTTCTCCAACGATGTCGCCGGTGGCGGCGATCGGTTGAAGGGCGATACCTTTGACGATCTGTTTATTTTTTTAATGTGCCGGACACGCGCGAAATCAGCTTTACCGCATGGGCTGATGCGCTGGGCATCAAGTTTGATAATTACTTGTATGTCGGGCCGTGGGGCGACGGCACGTCGCCCACTTTTGGCAGCGGCAGCAGCGTCGGTTTCTTTATCAATGGCGGCGACGTCACGCTGGACAGCGGCACTTACTACTTTGAACTGACCGGCACTTATCTGAAAACCGGCGCGACTTACTCCGGCATTCTGGCGGCCATTCAGCCGGTGCCGGAGCCAGAAACCTGGGCGCTGATGGCGATGGGTGGGATAGCGCGTG
>BBFD01000576.1 GCA_001313065.1 Silvimonas sp. JCM 19000 | reverse complement strand
CCAGCGCCGATCCGCAAGATCGGGCACGCCAGAGCGCCAGTCTGCGCCGGGCCGGCGTACTGATTGCCGATTGCAATGCCCGCGCCGGGCAATGGGCCGCCTATATCGCCCGTCAACAAGCTAGCCGCATCCACGCAGACCTGGCAGGAGCCGCGCAATGAATATCCGTACTTCGCTGTTTGAACAGCAACTCCGAGTGGTCAACCTGGGGCTTGCAGCGTTTGCCGAGAATCTGACCCTGGCAGGCGGATCCGTAACCCAACTGGAATGGCAGCCACCGGCATCGGGCGATATCCAGGCGGGGCTGGACCTTGCTTCCTGCTGAATCATCCGCGTGTGGAAGCGGCCAATCAGATCGCGTTCGAGCGCTATCTTGCTGCGCAGCCCGCGCTGATCGACGTACAAAGCGCCGCTGCAGTCCTGCCCGCCATGGCACAACGCAAGCTGATCCTGCATGCGGGCCCTCCCATCGCCTGGGCGGACATGTGTGGACCGATGCAGGGCGCCATCGTCGGCGCGCTGATCTACGAAGGCTGGGCCGCAAGCGCCGATGCCGCCACCCGGATGATTCTCGACGGCAAGGTCGAGCTGGAACCTTGCCACCAGCACGGCGTAGTTGGCCCCATGGCGGGCATAGTCAGCCCGTCCATGCCCCTGTGGGTTGTGCAAAACACGGCCAATGGGCGCTATGCCTACTGCAATTTTAATGAGGGGCTGGGCAAGGTTTTGCGCTTTGGAGCCAACAGCGCCGAGGTGCTGGAGCGTCTGCACTGGATGGCACAAGAGCTGGCGCCGGTAATGCGGGCCGCGCTCAGCGTGCTGGGGCCGGTCGAACTTGTGCCCATCATGGCGCAAGCCCTGCACATGGGGGACGAAGTGCATAACCGTAACGCTGCGGCCACGGGTTTGCTGCTTAAACGGCTGGTGCCCGCGCTATTGCGCAGTGGCCAGGCGGCCGCGCCGATCCAGCGCGCGATCGAGTTTATCTACAGCAATGACCACTTCTTTCTGAACCTGTCGATGGCCGCCTGCAAAGCGATGACCGATGCCGCCAGCGAGGTGCCCTTCAGCTCCATGGTCACCGTGATGGCGCGCAATGGCGTTAACTTCGGCATCCAGGTTTCGGGCACCGGCAAACGCTGGTACCAGGCGCCAGCTAATCCGGTCAACGGCTTGTATTTTCCCGGCTATGGCGCAGCCGATGCCACGGCCGACCTGGGCGACAGCGCGATCACTGAAACGGCGGGCGTGGGCGGCTTCGCCATGGCTTCCTCGCCCGCCATCGTCAAATTTGTGGGCGGTACGCCCGCTGATGCCACGCAAAACAGTCGGCGCATGCAGCGCATTACCCTCGGTGCCAACCCCACCTTTACTTTGCCCCCGCTCGACTTCGCGCCCACCGCCGCCGGCATTGATATCCGCAAGGTGGCTGACACCGGCATTTTGCCAATTATCAACACCGGCATCGCACACAAACTGGCTGGGGTGGGCCAGATAGGCGCGGGGATTACCACCGCGCCGATGCCCGGCTTTGTGGCCGCGATCCGGGCGCTGGCGGACCAGG
>BBFD01000575.1 GCA_001313065.1 Silvimonas sp. JCM 19000 | reverse complement strand
GGCCTTTATCGATAGCCCGTACAAAGATGTCACCGTCAACACCGACTGGAACACCGATCAGATGCGCAGCCGCAACGCAGCTGGCACCGTGGTGGCGGTGACCAGTGCCATGCCGAGCAATCTGTCGACTTTGACCTGGGCGTTTGTGACGGGCGAATGCGGCTCCACCGCCGCCAGCCCGGTCGGGGAAAACCTTGGCGGCATGACGCCGTCCACCTTTGCTGCAACCAACGTGCCCTTGTTTGTTAACGCAGGTAAAAAAAGTACGTGGTGTCTACCGGCGGCGCAGCGGGCGTGTTCAGTTGCGGTACCGATGCCGGCTTTACCCAGTTCATCAAGAACTATTACTCGGCCAATATGATCGGCATCGATTTCGATATCGAAGCCGGCCAGACCCAGGCGCAAATCAACGCGCTGGTGCAACGCGTGATTACCGCGCAAAAGACCTACCCTAATCTGCGCTACAGCTTCACGATCGCCACGCTGGCCACCAGCCAGTCGGGCTCGGCGGTGGCCGTGGACATGGGCGCCAGTTCGCCTAACCCCTTGGGCGATATGGGCAAGATGGTCATGAGCGCAATCCAGAGCGCGGGTCTGACCAAATACACGATCAATCTGATGGTGATGGATTACGGCAACCCGGCCAGCAGCGCGGTGTGTGTGGTCAGCGGCGGCGCCTGCCAGATGGGCCAATCGGCCATTCAGGCAGCGATGGATCTGCATAACTTCTACAAGCTGCCGTACAACCAGATCGAACTGACGCCGATGATCGCCGCCAATGACACCTCGGGCGAAACCTTCACCCTGGCCGACGTCGATACCATGTCCACCTTTATCAAGGCCAATGGCCTGGTCGGTGCGCATTACTGGTCGCTTGATCGCGATATTGCCGGCACCAACGGCCAGAGCAATCTGTCGTTTACCAACCGCTTTGTGAGCGATCTGGGGCAGTAATCAATCCTGCAATAAAAAAAGCCCGACCTTCACAGGCCGGGCTTTTTTTTGCGTTGGCAACCTGCGTCTTAACGGCGCCACTGCACGCGTTCGTCGAGGAACTGATAGTAGCGATCCAGCGTGATATGGCCGCGTTTATCCAGCAGTGCCGGGGCGGGCCGAGGTAGTGGCACGGACATTTTAAGAATGCCCAACGCCTTGGCATCCAGTTCGGGGTTGCCCGAGGTTTCGCTGATGGCGACGGCTGCAATCGTGCCGTCGTAATTCACCACCAGGTGGAATTTGATAATCCCGAAGATCGGTCGGTCGTATTTGTCTTTCGGGAAATTCATATCGCCCATGCGCTCGACTTTGGCGCGCACATCGCGTTCCCACAGCCCGAATAGACCGTTGCTAACCGGGTCGCCCGCAATGCGTTCGGCGGCATTGGCGGCGGCTTGTTCGTCACTGCTTGGCGCTTGCACCGGCAGATCAGACAAATGCCGGGCCAGATGCGGCGGCGCTTTGGTGTTGGTATTGGGCTCACGCCGCGCAAAGGCATCGTCTATCCCCCCGATCACCACATCGGGCGTGTCATCGGCCGGGGCTTGCGGCGACTGGCGTTGCGGGCGCAGCGGCGGCG
>BBFD01000574.1 GCA_001313065.1 Silvimonas sp. JCM 19000 | reverse complement strand
CGCAACGCGCGCCCTCGCCTCCGGCAAACCGGTGCGGCCGGTGGGCGTGAAAGGCAGCGATGAACTCAGCGAGCTTTCGCGCGCATTTGATGAGATGAGCGATCAACTGGTGGCCTCGCGCAGTGCGATTGAAACTGAAATCATCGAGCGCCGCGCCGCGCAACTGGCGCTGCAAGAAGCCAATAAACAACTGGAAAATCGCGTCGCCGAGCGCACCGCCAGCCTGGAATCAACCAACCGCCAACTCGAAGACGAACTGGCGCATGGCAAAGAAATGGAACGGCAACTGGAACAACTGGCGCGTTTTGATTCGCTTACTGGCCTGCCCAATCGCGCCATGTTTCTGACCTGCCTGGATCTGGCGATCAAACGCGCGGATCGCAGCAAAAAACATGGTGGCCTTGATGTTTATTGATCTGGATCGTTTCAAGTCGATTAACGATTCGATGGGCCATCGCATCGGCGACCAGGTCTTGCAACAAGCGGCGCAGCGGCTGAGCGCTTGCCTGCGCGAATCGGACGTGGTCTCGCGCATCGGCGGTGACGAATTCACCGCTATCCTCGAAGAAATTGCCGACACGGACGCCGCCCGCGCAGTTGCGGCCAAGATCGTCGCGGCGTTTATTCCGCCCATCGTGATCGAAGACAAAGAGCTGTTTTTATCCAGCAGCGTAGGCATTGCGCTCTATCCGCGCGACAGCACCGAGCCTGGCATGCTGATGACGCAAGCTGACTTTGCCATGTACGAAGCCAAGGCCAACGGCGCAATCAATACGCCTTGCATTCCGAGCAAATGGCCAGCGTGGTGCTGCAACGGCTGGCGATGGAAAACGCCTTGCATCACGCCATTGAACGCGGCGAACTGTCTTTGCATTATCAACTACGCATTTCGGCGACCGACCACCGCCCCACCGGCACCGAGGCCTTGTTGCGCTGGCAGCATCCTGAGCTCGGCCATGTGGCGCCGGCGGACTTTATTCCGGTGGCGGAGCACAGCGGCCTGATTCTCGAAATTGGCGAATGGGCCTTACGCAGCGCGTGTCAGCAACATACGGCCTGGCGTGAGGCCGGTCTGGCGCCCGGGATTATGGCGGTGAATATTTCGGCGGTGCAGTTCAAACAAGGCGACTTTGTTGAACGCGTGCTGCGTATTGTGCGGGAGAACCGCATGGCGGCCGGCCAGCTGGAACTGGAATTGACCGAAAGCATGCTGGCCGACAACCCGGAAAGCGCCGCTGCGTCATGCAGCAATTACGCGATCACGGCATCGGCCTGGCGATCGATGATTTCGGTACTGGTTATTCCAGCCTGAGCTATCTAAAACGTTTTCCCGCCTCACGCATCAAGATCGATCGCAGTTTTGTGCATGACATCGATCTGAACCAGGAAGACGCGGCCATCGCTGCCGCCATCGTGGCGCTGGCGCGCAATCTGAATATTGAAGTCACGGCCGAGGGTGTGGAGACCGGCGCGCAACTGGCGCATCTTGCGCCCTTGGCGTGCGCCGATTATCAAGGCTATTACTTTGCCCGCCCCTTGCCGCCGGAAGAAGTCCGCGCCGCCTTGTTACCGCGCACGGCAGCGGTCTGAACG
>BBFD01000573.1 GCA_001313065.1 Silvimonas sp. JCM 19000 | reverse complement strand
CGCGCCGGGCGCAACTTCAATTACCTGCGCGCCGGGCACGCGTTCGCGCACCAGTTGGTTCAGCCGGTCGTCCAGCTGGCTGGCGATGACAATGGCGTCGCTCATGTCAGGCCGCCACGCGTTCGTGCGCGCGTTCGGCCACCAGACGCCGCACCAGCGGAATCAGATGACGGCCGTACAGCACCGCGTCTTCCAGCGGATCAAACCCGCGCACCAGAAAGGTGGTGACGCCCAGGTCGTAATACGCCAGTAGCGATTCGGCCACTTGTTCGGGCGTGCCGACCAGGCCGGTGGAATTGCCGCGTGCGCCGGTTAGCGCGGCGATCTCGGTCCACAGGCGTTGGTCCGCCACGCGGCCTTCGCCCGCCAGCGCCAGCAAGCGCTTGGAGCCTTCGTTTTGCGGTTGCTGCGGACGGCGCTTGAAGAAGTCGGACTTGTCCAGATTCTCGCGCGCGGCTTGCAGAATACGGTCCGCGCGATCCCATGCGGCTTCTTCGCTGTGCGCCAGCACCGGGCGGAACGACAGGCTGAAGCGGATGTGGTTTTCGCGGCCGTATTCAGCAGCGGCGGCTCGCACTTTGCGGATCACATCGCGCACGCTATCGACGGTTTCGCCCCACAGCATGTACACGTCGGCATGCTTGCCCGCCACACGGATGGCGGCGTCCGAAGCGCCAGAAAAAATAGATCGGGATATCGCCCACCGGCTTGACCGGATTAAACAAGCCGCGCACCTGGTAGTACTTGCCGTCATGGTCAAACGGCGCGGTGGCGCTCCAGGTTTTTTTCAGCACATCGAGGTATTCGTCGGTGCGCGCGTAGCGTTCATCGTGACTGAGGTAATCGCCATCACGCGCTTGCTCGACGTCGTCGCCGCCGCTGATCACGTTAATCGAAAGGCGGCCGTCGCTGAGCTGGTCCAGCGTCGCGAAAGCGCGCGCCGCCACCGTGGGCGAAACAAAGCCGGGGCGATGCGCCAGCAGCGGGCTTAGCGTTTCGGTGTTGAAGGCGATTTGCGAGGCAATCTGGAAGCCATCGGGCGACTGGCTGTGATAGCCGATCAGCACGCGGTCAAAGCCGGCGTTTTCTTGCGCGGTGGCGCTGGCGGCCACGTATTGCACATCGCCCACCGGGCCTTGCGCCAACAGGCTTTCGCTGGCGTCCTGGGTTGAAACGAGTCCGATAAATTCGACGGTCATGTTGGATAGTCCTTGATCACAATTCATGTACGGCTGGGACAGCGAACCATAGGGTGGGTCAAGACCCACCGCACAAAGTGGTGTCCATCTCGGCGGCTTTGGGTGGTGGGTCTAGACCCACCCTATGCGGCGGTTAGCTCGGTGGCTTTGGCTTTGGTTTGTTCGAGTGCGGCGACTTTGGTGCGTACCAGCGGCAGCAGTTCGCGGCCGTATTGCAGCGCGTCTTGCAGCGGGTCAAAGCCGCGGATCAGGAAGGTGGTAATGCCCAGCTTGTAGTACTCGATCAAGCTATCGGCCACTTGCTCGGCCGTGCCGACCAGCGAGGTCGAATTGCCCGCCGCGCCGGTCAGCTTGGCGATCTCGGTCCACAAGCGTTGGTCCACCACCGCGCCCTGCTCGGCCGCCTGCAGCAAGCGCTGCG
>BBFD01000572.1 GCA_001313065.1 Silvimonas sp. JCM 19000 | reverse complement strand
GCCGCGCCTGGCGTGGCGCCAGAACCTCTGCCGCATTCAGGTTCGACACCACGGCGCAAGACGTGCTGTGCCATGGCCGCGCCGCCGGGCTGACTGGATCGGAATTCCGCCTGCTGCTCACTTTGCATGAACACCTCGGCGAGGCGCTGAGCAAAGCGTTTCTGTACCAGCGCGTGCTGCATCGCGGCTACACCCGGCTGGATCGCGGGCTGGATGTGCATGTCTGCAATGTGCGGCGCAAACTGGCCGCCATCTCGGCCGATCATATGCAGATCCAGGCCGTGCGCGGCCAGGGTTATGTGCTGACCGTGCAAGCCGCCGCATGAAGCTGGGCCGCCATCCTTTGTTATGGAAGCTGGCGCTGTTGCAGGTCGGGTTTTGCTTGCTGCTGGTGTGGCTGGTGTGGGGTGGGGGACTTCGGTCGAACGCAGCACGTATTTTCTGGAACCGGGCGATCAAGCCGCGCTAGCGCATTACGCGGTCGAGGCCGAACAGATCGCCGCCAGCCACGACCGCAATGCCGTCGAGGCGTGGCGCCAGCAATTGCAACGGCGCGAACACACCTGGGTGGCGGTGCTGGATGCGCGTTTGCAGAGCCTGGGCACACAGCCGCTCACTGATCGCGAAATGAGCCATCTGACCTTTATGCGCAAGTTGACCTGGCCGATGAGCAAACGCCTGGACGCCGAATTGCCCTATGTCAGCATTGCCTTTGCGCAAGCGCCCGCAGCGGGGCGGCTGGTTATCCAGCTACCACAACGCTTGTTACCGCCCGGGCTGACGCCCAGCACCCATCTGTTTACCCACGGCATCGTGCCCGCCGTGCTGGCGCTGGCTTTGGGCCTGGCGCTGTATCGGCATCTGGTGGTGCCGCTCACCGAATTGCGCGAACGCGCCAATGCATTGCGCTCCGGTGATCTGGCGCCGCTGGCGGGCAGCGCCGTGGCCCGGCGGCACGATGAGCTGGGCGAGCTGGCGCGTGCCTACGAACATATGGCCGAGCGTTTGCGCCTGAGCCTGGAGCAACAGCGCCAGTTGCTGCGCACCTTGTCCCATGAAATCCGTACGCCGCTGGTGCGGCTGCAAGTCGCCAGCGAAAGTGATCTCTCCGTGGCCGTCTTGCAGCAACGCGTCAGCAAAGAAGTCGACGATATGCAACGTCTGGTCGAAGACGCGCTGAACCTGGCCTGGCTCGACGCAGAAAAAAAACCGCAACTGAAGGCTGAAAGCGTGGTGGTCGCATCGGTGTGGGAGCCTTGGCGCAAGACGTGCATTTCGAGACCGGCCGCCCGCTGGCCACGCTGGTGTGCGAGCTTGGCGCTGATTGCACGGTGCATGCGCACCTCGATAGCCTGGCCCAAGCCATCGACAACATCCTGCGCAACGCGGTGCGTCATTCGCCGCCGGACGCCCCGATCCGCCTGAGTGGCCAACGCGAGGGCGCTTGCTGGCATCTGTGCATCGAAGACCAGGGCCCGGGTGTGGCCGAAGCCGATCTGGAACGCATCTTTACGCCGTTCTTGCGACTGGACGGCACGCCCGGCCACGGTTTCGGTCTGGGCTTGAGCATAGCGCGGCGGGCGATCGCCTTGCAGTCCGGGCAGTTGTGGGCGGCCCGGGGTGCGGCCGGTTTG
>BBFD01000571.1 GCA_001313065.1 Silvimonas sp. JCM 19000 | reverse complement strand
GGGCGCGGGCGCCGTCACTGCCGCCAGCGTCGTTGCGGTCATTTTCGATTCCGGCAATCCCGCCTGGCCCAGACCGATGCGTTGCGCCTCGTTGGCGGCGTACACCACCTGATCATCCACCGCGTACAGCCAGCATTTGCTGTGCGCGGTCGCTTCGCAATTATCCAGCGCGGTTTTCATCGCCTTGGCGCCGTAACCGATGCCAAAGCCGTTTTTTTGCCGTTGACCGCAAACGCACGCGGCGGCAGGCGCTCCAGCCAGGTTTGATATTCGCCGATGTCTTCCAGCGCCAGCGGCGGCGCGGCAATGTCATCGACGCTGGCAAAGTGCGTGGCCGCAGGCACTGTCCATTTGTGCGCATTGCCTTCTACCCAGAAACCATTGGAAGGCGGGGAAACAAGGGGCTGGGCAGGTGCCGGATCAGCCGCAAAAGCGCTGCCCAGCACGCCACACAACAGCAGGGCGATATGGATTTTCAAGATGAGCCTCGTCGTGTTCTGGTCGTTATCGATCGGGGTATTGGCAGGTAACGCGCAGTGCGCGCGTCAGATGCCGCCAGAGTGGCAATGCCATTCATGGGCGGCAAGACCCAACCATCCCCGATAGATGGAACGCGCGAACGACGGGCTACAAAGCCTTATGCCGCGCGGCTTGCAGCGCACTGGCGCCCGCACACCACCGCCCGGCTCCGACCGATGTCAGGCCTTTTCCACAATCGAAATCGAGAAGCCGTCCCAGCCTTTGCTGCCCACGGTCTGGATGGCGGTGCTGGTCAGACCCGGTGCGGCCAGTTGTTGCAGAAAGGTGCGCATGCCGGCCACCCCAGGATCGGCATTGCTGGCATCGAGCACGCGGCCCTGGCGCACCACGTTGTCGCCAATGATGACGGTGCCCACGCGCGATAACTGCTGCGACAGCGCCAGGTATGCCGGATTGTCGTCCTTGTTGGCGTCGATAAAGATCAGATCGAACGGCGCGGTCTGGTCTTTGATCAGTTGGGTCAGCGTTTGCGTGGCCGGGCCTTCCAGTACGCTGGCACGATCGGCCACGCCCGCCGCAGCCAGATGTTGCCGCGCCAGTCTGGCGTAGTCGGGGTTCAGTTCCAGCGACACCAGTTGGCCATCGGCAGGCAAAGCGCGCGCCAGCCAGATGGTGCTATAGCCGCCCAGCGTGCCCACTTCCAGAATCCGCCGCGCGCCGCTGATACGCGCCAGGATGTGCAGCAACTTGCCCTGGTTGGCGGTGACGTTGATATCAGGCATGCCGGCGGCCTGGCTTTGCGCCAACGCCAGGCGTAGCGCGTCGTCTTCGGGCGCCAGGAGTTGCGAAAACCATTGATCGAGGTGAGTCCATTGCGTCTGGTTCATACAAGCTGATCCGGAAGTGGCCGAGAGCGGCCCTGCCAGCATAGACAGCGCCGGGCGCATTGCCGAGGCACAGATCGGCAAATCGGGTATCGCTACAGCATGCCAATGGCCTGAGCGCGATAGGGACGTTTGAGCGGCTCAAGCGCGGCGCAATAAAAAAAGGCCTCCCAGCAGGAGGCCTTTTTTTAACAACCACGTCAGCGCAAGACTTAGGCCTTGTGATGAGCGTGCTTGTGAGCGTGGTGATGATGATGCTTGGCTTGGGCTT
>BBFD01000570.1 GCA_001313065.1 Silvimonas sp. JCM 19000 | reverse complement strand
CACATCGTCTTGCAAGGTGCGCCACAAGGCGGCCTGCCAGCGCTGGCTTTCATCCAGCTCACGCACTGGCCCGGCAGCCGGGCGCAAGACGTCGCGGCCTGGGCCCAGTCGGCGAGCCAGTCGGCGCGGTAAACCTGGTATTGATCGTATAAATCGGCGAGTTTTTTTCTGCCAGCTGATAGCGCCGGCCGAGGTCGCCATCGGCCAGAAAATGCCGCAGCGGCGCAAAGCCGGGCTGCTGTAATACGGTGGGCAACACGCGCATCAAACGCCACGCCAGCGGCGCTTTGTCCAGCGGCGAAACTTGCGGCACCGCATTGCGGCCGAGTGCGGCGCGGTAGCACTGCCATAAAAAAATTGCGACGGCAACTGCACGCGCGTGGCTGCGCAAATGCCGGTTTCTAGTGCCAGCGACATCTTCAGCCACTCGGCAATGCTGTTGCTCTGGACCAGAAAGACGGCTTCTTCCAGCGGCGCCAGCGGATAGCGCTTGAGCCACTCGAAAACCGCAGCGCCCAGGTTTTCCAGACGATTGCCGTGCAAGACCAACAGGCCGGGCAGGATGGAGGTGGACATCGGGCGCATGAGGTTCCAGAAAGTCGAAGCCGCAGTTTACCCGATCTGCCTGCAAGGGCCGCGCGGTATGGGGGTGCGTGGGGGGCTGTGGATGCAAAAAAAACGGCCGCTGCAGGGCGGCCGTTGCGGATCAGCGCCAGGCTGGCTTAAACCGCGCGGCGGCGTGTGCGCGAGGCCACCAGGCCGACCAGGCCAAGGCCCATCAGCGCCCAGGTTTCAGGTTCCGGAATCGGGGCAGTGCCGCCAGTACCGGTCTGGAAGGCCTGGAATTCAGAGACCGAAAAGTGACCGATGCCGCCCGAGGCGTAGATGCCAATGTAGCGGGCGGTGATATCGCCCAGGCTACCGGAATCCCACGTTTGCAGGCCATTGCCGCCGGTACCGGTCGCGGTCCAGGCGGTGGTGAAGTTCAAACCGCCGGTGGCGTATTTGACGGCGTAGTTGGCGTCGGCAGCGCTTGCAGGACGAGGTGGTTAAACGTGGTATTGGCGCCCAGATCGATCACCAGAAACGGGTCAGTGGCGGCGTTACCGCTGGATTGCCAGGTGGCGGCGTCGGCGTTCCAGACGCTGGGGGTAGAAGAGAAGAAGCCATCGGTAACGCTGCTAAGGGCGGCGCCGCCAAACTGGCCGATGCCGAAGACGGATTTGCCTTCGGCGACGTTGGCAGTAGCCGCCATGGCCGGGGCGGCGATGGTGGCGGTGAGGGCGGTGGCGATGAGCAGTTTCTTGATATGCATGGGTTTATTCTCCGTTCGCTTTCGTTGTATTGATGAGGTTTGGCAAGTCTCATTTCCCGGGTGAGGGGAAGCCTTTGGGTTCAGGCTTTGCGGCGATCATAACAGCGACTTAAGTCAGGTTTAAGAAAGAGGATGTCTGGTGAGTTTGTAAGAGTGCAACAGGGTTTGCTGATGTAGCTTGGGGCGGCTTGTCGGACGGGTTTTGTTTTTTTTGTTCGTCAAATCAATGGCTTGTGGTGGGTGATGTTTGTGGGAAATTTTGAAGTGGAGTGCGGGGAGTGGGGGTGGGTGTATCAGGGGATGCTTACGTGGATTTGTGAGGTG
>BBFD01000569.1 GCA_001313065.1 Silvimonas sp. JCM 19000 | reverse complement strand
TCACCTTATCGCCGCATGCCACCGAGCTGGTGGCAGCGCTGGCGCCGCAGCGTGTGGTCGGCGTCGACAGCGCCAGTAACTACCCGGCCAGTGTCAGTGCGCTGCCCAAGGTGGCTGATTTCAGCAGTATCAACGTGGAACGCATCCTGGCGTTGCGGCCGGATCTGGTGGTGGTGTGGGAGAGCAGCGCGATCAGTCAGCCGCTGACGCTGCTGTTGCGCCACGGCATACCGGTTTTTGTCAGTAAGCCGCAAACGCCGCTCGATGTGGCGGGTGATCTGCGCCGGCTTGGCCATTTGCTGGGCACCGATGAGGCCGCCAGCACGATGGCCGCGGCTATCGTAGGGCGCGATCAGGCGCTGCGGGCGCGCTACGCCCATGCCCGGCCGGTGCGCGTGTTTCTGCAAGTCAACGAGAAGCCGTTGATGAGCCTGTCGCGCAAAAGTTTTCTCGGCCAGGCTTTGAACGCATGTGGCGCAGTTGGCCCGTATGACGCCGCCCAGGTGGAAGCCCCGCTGGCCAGTACCGAAGTGGTGCTGGGCTTTGCGCCCGAATTGCTGATCACCACCGGCTCGCTTGATACCTTGCAGCAATGGCAGGCATGGCCCGCGCTCCCGGCGATCGCGCGCAAACAAAGGCTGTCGATTGCGGCGGACGAATTCGTGCGCCCCGGCCCGCGCTTGATTGATGGCATGGAAAAACTCTGTCTGGCTATCGATCGACTGCGCTGAAGTGTGGGCAAAGCCATGCATTTGGCATGGCTTTGCCACGTACACGCCGCCAGCGCGGCCAAAATGGCATAGAATCCAGCCACTAATTCGACGCTACGGTCGCCATGGACGCAGAACTCGCCAATCTCGAAGAGAAAATCCAGCAACTGACCCAGCTGTGCGGTTCGCTGCGCGGCGAAAATCGCCAGTTGCGGCAAGACGTACTGGCCTTGCGCCAGCAAAACCAGGTGTTGCTGGACAAGGTGGACGGCGCCAAATTGCGCGTCGCCAGCCTGCTGGCCACCTTGCCGGAGGATGAAGCATGAGCACGATCAAGCAGTTGGATGTTTCGATCATGGGCCGTGAATTCCGTGTGGCCTGCCCTGACGACGAAGAAGAGACCTTGCTGCAGGCGGTAGATCTGCTCAACGGCAAAATGCATGAGATCCGCGATACCGGCAAAGTGATCGGCATCGAGAAGATCGCCATCATGGCCGCGCTCAATATTGCGCATGAATACCTGCACGTTAAGGCAGGCGGTTTTGACATTGGCGGATATCAGCGTAGAATCGGCCACCTCAACGCCAAGCTGGATGCCGCGTTACAAGAACAGACGGAATTGTTCTGACCCGGTAGCCACTGGCCAAGCTTGCTTTCCTGCGGTGTTCGTTACGGTTCGAAATTCCTTGAACCAAGCACTTACCCGGCCATAAGCCACGTTGGCACCTGTTGTGCGCGTTCCTTAGTCGAATGCACCTGATGGCGCCCGGCCCTTGGCCCCTTGAACCTTCTGGGTTCAGGATGTGAACCGGACGGCACTCGCGGGAAGCCCCCTATCTCCCCTCGTACTACCCATGCCCGACCCCCCAGGCCTTACCGATAAAGCCGCGCTGCGTCGCACGCTGCGGCAGCGCCGCGTTGCGATTGACG
>BBFD01000568.1 GCA_001313065.1 Silvimonas sp. JCM 19000 | reverse complement strand
GCCGGGCTGACGGTCACGCTGACCTGGGCGGGCGTCGATGGCGACTTTGCCACCACCGCCGACAATCTGACGTACACCACCACGACCGACGCCAATGGCCACTATCTGTTTGGGGTGCTGGCGGCGGGCAATTATCAGATCAGCACGCCGGCCACGGCGACCTTTGCCCAACCGGTGGGGGATGTCGCCGTGCGCATCGATAGCGATAGCGCCAGCGCTTTGGGCCAGATCAATCTAACGCTGGGCGAGGCGGCCACCGGCAGCGCCAATGCCGGATATGTTGAGCAAAACGACGCCCCGGTCAATCATTTACCCGCCAGCCTCAGCGGCGCCGAAGACCTCAGTTTTAACCTGGCCGGCCTGAGCATCAGCGACGTCGACGCCGCCAACGGCGCCATGCAAGTGACGCTCACGGTCGCCCATGGTGTGCTAAGCCTGAGCAGCACCCCGGCTGGCGTTAGCGCAAGTGGGCAAAACAGCGCCACGCTGGTGCTCAGTGGCAATGTCGCCAATATCAACGCGGCCCTCGCCGGGCTGCTTTACCAGGGCAACAGCAACTACAACGGCAGCGACACGCTGACCATGACCACCAGCGACAACGGCAATTTTGGGGATCATGACGGCAATGGCATACCGGGCCAGGCCAGTGACGCGTTGAGCGTGCAAAACACGCTGGCCATTGGGGTGACGGCGGTCAACGATGCGCCGGTCGGTGCGGCTGATGTGGCTTCCGCCAGTGAGGCGGGCGGCACCAGCAATCTAACGCCCGGCATCGATCCGCGCGGCAATCTGCTCAGCAACGATACCGACGTGGATATCGCCACCAATGGCGACAGCCTGCGCGTGGTCACCATCACCAACAGCAGCGGCGTAACGCATGGCTTGCCCAATATCGGCAGCTCGGTGCTCAACGGCCTGTATGGCGCGCTGACGCTCAATAGCAGCGGCGGTTATCAATACACGGTGGATAACAGCAATGCCGCCGTACAGGCACTGCGTCTGAGCGGGCAGACGCTGACTGAAACCTTTACTTATGTCTTGTCGGATGTCGCCAATGCACACGCAACGTCCACGCTGACCATCACGATCCACGGCGCAAACGATACCCCCACGCTTAGCGCCGACAGCGGTAACGCCACCGAGGCAGGCGGGGTACTGAATAGCACCGCGGGTAGCGCCGCTACGGGCAACGTGCTGACCAACGACAGCGACGTGGATAGCGCCGGCAATGGCGAGGCCTTGCACGTCACCGGCATCCGCAACCAGCCGGTCAGTGACACCGGCCCGTTGACCAACGTGGCAAGTGGCAGCACCAGTGCCAACGGCACGCAAATCGTCGGTGCATTTGGCACGCTGACCCTGGGCGCGGACGGCAGTTATCGCTACGTGGTCGATAACAACAACGCGACGGTGCAGGCGCTGAGTGCCAGCAGTCCCGCCTTGCAAGACACATTCAGTTATCAAGTCACCGATGCGGCGGACTCAGCGCGTTGGCCAACCTGGTCATCAATGTGCATGGCGCCAACGACAATCCGCTGGCGAGTGATGACGCGGCCAGCACCACGGCCGGCTCGGTGGCGCTGGGCACGGCCGAAATCAACCCGAGCGGCAATGTGCTGACCGACGCCAGCCGCCCTGGCAGCACCACGCAAG
>BBFD01000567.1 GCA_001313065.1 Silvimonas sp. JCM 19000 | reverse complement strand
GCGAGATGTTCTGGCTGGCCGTGCCCCTGGTCTTGATCGCGTCCGGCACCATGGCGTGGTTGTTACCGCGTGAAGCCCGCAGTGATGCGCGCCCTTCTTATATCAGTCTGCTCAAATCGCTGTTGCCGCTGTGGTTGGGCCTGCCCGCCTTGCGCCGTTCGGCCATCAGCCAGGCGCTATTGTTTGCCGGTTTCTCCGCCTTCTGGAGCACGCTGGCCTTCCGCCTGGCGCAACCGCAATTCGGGCTGGGGCCCGATGCGGCGGGCTTGTTTGGCATCGTCGGCATGGTCGGGATTTTTGCGGCGCCCATTGCCGGGCGTTACGCCGATAAAGTCGGCCCGCGCACGATCGTGCTGGTGGGTTGTGCCGCCACCGTATTGGCGTGGGTGGTGTTTGCGGCGTGGACCGCGGTGGCGGGCCTGGTCGTTGGCGTGATCGTGCTGGATTTTGGCGTGCAATCGGCGCTGATTTCTAACCAGCACTCGGTGTATCAGCTCAAACCCGAAGCGCGGGCGCGGCTGAATACCTTGTTTATGGGCACGATGTTTCTGGGCGGTGCACTGGGCTCAGCGGCTGCGGCGCTGGCGTGGCGGCATGGCGGCTGGGTGGGGATTTGCGTGCTGGGGATCGTGGTATCGCTGGCGGCGGTGGCAGTGCAATGGCTGGGACGCGGTGAAACCGTGGCAACGCATGCCGCTTGAGGTGATCCTGGCGTAATAAAGGGCCGGAACATGCCATTCCGGCCCTCCTCGCACAAACGCTTAGCGCGCCAGTTCGCGTTCGATTGCGGCAACCAGACGCTCGTCATCCGGCGTTACGTCTGGAGCAAAGCGCTCAACGACTTTGCCGTCGCGGCCGATCAAGAATTTCTCAAAATTCCACAGCACGGCAGTCTTGTCGTCGCTGTTAAAACCATAACCCTTCAGCTTTTCACGCATCGGGCCTTCGTTGACGGCCTCCGGCTGTGCAGCCACCAAGGCGCTGTACAGCGGATGCTGGTCTTCGCCTTTGACGCTGATCTTGGCAAACAGCGGAAACTGCACGTTGTAATTGGTGCTGCAAAAAAAACTGGCGATTTCGGCATCGGTGCCGGGTTCTTGCGCGCCAAAGTTATTTGCCGGAAACGCCAGCACTTCCAGGCCTGCAGCGCGTTTGTCTTCGTACAGCTTTTCCAGGCCGGAATACTGCGGGGTCAGGCCACATTGCGAGGCCACGTTAACCACCAGCAATACTTTGCCTTCATAGGCGCCCAGCGTGGTGGGGGTGCCGTCGCCTTTGTTGACGGGTATGGAATACACAGAAGCAGACATAAGAACTCCGGATAGGCAGAGGTTGGAGGACAGCCTGCGCTGCTTTGTTAACGGCAGCAGGCACAGCGCAAGTCAGTTGGCGCATGGTGCGCTTTGTGGGTGAAGCTCGTCAATTGCATTGCGCGCAATATAAATGGACGTTTCTGCCATTTGGCTGATGGGATGAGTTGTTGTTGCGGTGGTCGAGTGGGTCTTGCGCCGCTTCATAACCAGGCAGAGTGGTTCGATTCAAGCGGCTTTGCGTGGTGGGTCTTGACCCCACCCTATTCGATTGCGCGGGATTTTGATTGCGAAGGCAGACATCGGGTGGGTCGAGACCCACCATCCAGGGTGGCATGCCAC
>BBFD01000566.1 GCA_001313065.1 Silvimonas sp. JCM 19000 | reverse complement strand
GCGCGCTTTTTTTTGCGGCTGTGCCAGCAGCAAGGCTTGCTGCGCATTAACGACCGGCCGCAATGGCGTACCGTGGCGGGTGGGGCGCGCGAATACATCTTCCGCATCGATCAGGAATTACAGGATGTGCGCCGCTGCAGCCCGGTGCGCGCCATCCATCGCTCGGAGTTCGGTGTCACCGTCGTCAGCGGGCCCGAGGCAGAACAGTTTGATGAAGTCATCCTCGCCACGCCCGCCGCCACCAGCCTGCGTTTGTTGCAACAGCCGGACGCGCAAGAGCGTGCCGTGTTGGCGGCCTTCCAGGTACAGCACAATGTGGCCGTGCTGCATACCGACACCCGCTTGCTGCCGCAGCGGCGCAGTGTCTGGTCGGCCTGCAATTATCTGGGCGGCAGAGACGTCGCGCAGGATCAGCCGGTCAGCGTCAGTTATCTGCTGAATCAAATGCAGCCCTTGCCATTCCGCACGCCGGTGATCCTGACGCTCAACCGCGCAGCGCCCCGGCCGAAGCATTGACGCTGGGCCAGTTTGGCAGCGCCCAGCCGCTACTCGATCACGCAGCGCTGCAAGCGCAACAAGCACTGCAGCCCTTGCAAGGGCGCAATCGCGTCTGGTTTGCCGGGGCGTGGACGGGTCTGGGTTTGCACGAAGACGGTCTGCATTCCGCGCTGGAGGTGGCTGCCGCGTTTGATGCGCTGCCGCCGTGGGCCACGCTGCAGGCAGCGCCGCTGGCCGAAATCATGGCCAGTCTGCAGCAGCGACCACGCTAAAGCGCGACCTCGGTCAACCCGGCGATGCAGTGCCTTTGCGGCGCCGACCACGCCGTCCGTCGCGGTCAGGTGAGGCATGGCCCACCCGGCGCGCCGCACTCTTCCTACAGCAAACTCAGGAGCTGGCGGATCGGCTAGTCCCGGCCACACGCCTAAAGTGGGAACCGTTGCAAGGCCATGTTGGCCACCGTTCAAAACGGCACATTACAAGGAGCTCGATCATGAACAAGGCACAAGTGGAAGGTCGCAAGGAACAAGTTAAAGGCACCGTGAAGGAAGTTGCCGGCAAGATCACCGGTAACACCGCCAAGGAAGTCGCTGGCAAGGTACAAAAGAATGCCGGCAAGGCGGAAGCGAATGTGGGTGATGCAGTGAATGAGCTGGACAAGACCAGCACCACCCGTCGCCACTAAGCGCCCTACCCGTCAGGGTTTTCCTGACTGGTCAATAAAAAAAAGCGATGCCTTGTGCATCGCTTTTTTTGTTTGTGCGGCGCCGGGCTTGGCAAACGCCTGAATACACAGGCAAACTGCCGCGCAGGGCAGCCACCGCACCGGAGCATCGACACATGCTGAATCATCGCCACGCATTTCTTGTTTGTTTACCGTTACTGTCAGCACTATTACTGACGGGCTGTGAGCGTAAAGACCCGCCGGTCAAGATTGATCAGGCGGTGCCGAGGCCATGGATAAGGCCAAGGCCATCAGCGAAGGTGTGCAAAAAAAACAAGACGATCAAACCAACAAGAACATCGACCAGCAAAGCAAATAGCCGGGCAATATTTGCATTTGCACGCATTGCTGCCGTCCAACTGCAGACCATGCATCTGGCATAACGGCTGCTACGCTAGGAAAGGAACTCCCTCCTTGTGCAGGATAGCG
>BBFD01000565.1 GCA_001313065.1 Silvimonas sp. JCM 19000 | reverse complement strand
GGCAAATCCTGCGCGCCCGCCGGCATGGCCAGCGCGGTGCCGCCGCTGGCACGAGTCAGTCCTTGCACGATGTCGTCGTCGCTCCACACCACGCGGTCGGTCTGTTGAGGCAAAGCGGGCATCGGCCACGCGCCGCCGCCCCACAGCCAGATGCTGTTGATGCTGAGCTTGCCCAAAGCCTCACGCACATCATTGGTCGCGTGGGTGTACAGCAGCATTTGCAGTTCATTCAGTGCGCGATGCCAGTTCATGGCATCCGGGCCGCGCGGTAGAAACGGATCGATATTCAGGCCGATCACTTCATCCAGCGGGGTGAACTGCAATTGCGGGTCAGCCGCCAGCTGTAAATACCAACGGTTGGGATGCGGGGCATGAAAAAGTCCAGCCATCCTGTTTAAACAAACCATTCAATGCCAGCACCAGCGCGTTGGCGTCGTTCTGGCTGATATCCAGCGTGCGGGCATCCTGCAGGCTCAGTTGATCGCGGCCCACGTGCAGATGCACCGGGTCGGCGCGCAGCCAGTAGCCGGGCGCGGCATCGGGCAGATCCAGCGCCAAGGTCAAGGGTGCGGCGGCGGCGCTGCCAAATTGCATATGCAGCCAGCTCGACCACGCTTGCGCGGGCACGGACTGGCGTTGGCCTTTGCCAAACAGGGTGGCAAGGGCAGGAAGTTGTAATTGCGCGCTGATTTGCGATTGCAGGGCCGGATCGGGCCAGCTGGCATGCGGAAGGACAAGATGCGGGTTCATGCGGCGGGATTTTACATGGGCCGGGGCGCACGTGCATAAGTACGCCCCACCCGCTCATCCCCACGCCATTCAATGCTGGACGCTGGGTGCGCCAAATTCGCCATGGGCCAGCGAATCGTGGAATTCAGCAATCCACTCCGGCGGTCGATATTGTTGAAAACCTCGGTCACGCAACACCGTGACCACCTCGATACCGTCACACAGGGTGTCGGGAAAATGCGCATCGGCACTGACCACAAAGTCATGTGGCTCAAAGCCGAACTCACGACAAATGGCTTCAAACGCAGTGCGTTCTTGCTCAGGAAACTGGTCCAGGGTCATCAGGCTCATCGTGGTCTCCAGGTGCAGAGGTCTGGGGTGCGGCAAGGGCCAGTTTGTACCTTGTCGCGGCGATGGGTTCTGGCCGGACGCTTCTGACGGCGCACCGGGGCGCAGAACGCCGGGCAAGGCCGAATGTCGCAAATGCAAACAGCTTACGCATCTGTCGCCCGATGGAAGGTGGCTTGCGGGTTATTGATACAAACGCGCAAACCGAGCTCCGGTCGCAAATGCGCCAATGTGATTGTTTTGCTACAGCTTTTTTGCGGCGGCGCAAGGTCGAAAGCGCTTGCAAATTCAAAAAAACCGTCGTCGCGATGTCGCGCTAACATAGCGGCCTTGCCACGCTTTACTGACGTCACTCAACGCATGGATCTCCACCTTAGCCTGCACGGCCGCACTGACTTGTCGGGCCAGATCTATCGCCAATTGCGCAGCGCCATCCTCGACGGCCGCCTGCCGCCCGGCGAACGCTTGCCGTCCACGCGCGATCTGGCAACGCAGCTGGGGGTATCGCGTAAAACCACGCTGGATGTGTTCGAGCGTTTGCTGGCCGAAAGTTTTTTACTCAGCAAGCCGGGCCACGGCACGTTTGTG
>BBFD01000564.1 GCA_001313065.1 Silvimonas sp. JCM 19000 | reverse complement strand
CAGCGGCAAGCCCACGCCGACGCCGTCGCCGGCACCCACCGCCCGCAAACACTAAGTTGGCCATGACCGCACCGTTTTCTCAACGCTTGCTGCGCTGGCACGCCACGCACGGCCGGCACGATCTGCCATGGCAAGTGCAGGACGCTTATCGCGTCTGGCTGTCCGAAATCATGTTGCAGCAGACCCAGGTCATTACCGTGATTCCGTATTACGCGCGTTTTCTGGCGCGGTTTCCGGATATCGCCAGCCTGGCCGCCGCACCACTGGATGATGTGCTGGCCCTTTGGAGCGGGCTCGGCTATTACAGCCGCGCGCGCAATCTGCACGCTGCAGCCGTGCAGGTGCGCGACCGCTTTGGCGGCATTTTTCCGCATGCGCCCGCCGATATCGCCAGCCTGCCCGGCGTTGGGCGCTCTACCGCTGCCGCCATCGCCGCCTTCAGCTACAACACCCAGGCAGCCATCCTGGATGGCAATGTCAAACGCGTGTTGTCGCGCTGGGCGGGCATCGAGGCAACCTGGCCAGCAAGGCCATCGAAAACAGCATGTGGCACTGGCCGAAACGCTGCTGCCTGCTGCGGCCGATATGCCCGCCTATACCCAGGCGCTGATGGACCTTGGCGCTACGGTGTGTACGCCCAAAAAAAAGCCAGCCTGTCTGGCCTGTCCGATGCAGGACGACTGCGTGGCGCGGCGCGAAGGCCGCCAGCTTGAACTGCCGTGGCCCAAGCCGAAGAAAACCTTGCCCGAGCGCGAAACGGTGATGTTGCTGCTGCGCGGCGACGATGGCCGCTTGCTGCTGGAGCAACGTCCCCCCTCGGGCATCTGGGGCGGGCTATGGAGTTTGCCCGAGGTGCCGACCACGCTGGAGGCCGAAGCCGCCATGCAGACGCGCTTTGGTCTGCATATCGAAACCGACCCGGCGTGGCCTCCGCTGGTGCATACGTTTACCCACTTCCGCCTCACCATCACGCCTTTGCCCGCGCGCGTGGCTGGCGTGAGCGGCGTGGCAGAAAACGGCTTGCGCTGGTTTAGCCCGGCGCAGGCGCTGGCGGCGGGGATCCCCACGCCGTTGCGACGCTTGTTGATACAAGTAACTGATTTATCGTGAATTTGCCGCATTTTCTCAGAATTCGACCGACAAGCTTACGAAACAAGCTGACAAACAGCGGCCGCGCGCTCATCATTCCGGCCTAGTATTACCGTTCGCTGATCCAGACCCTGGATCGGCCAACCCTGGCCACAAGCCAACAGTCACCATCAGCACACTGTCTGCACCCCGGATTGCCGGGTTCCCCGGAGGGAAAATGTTGCGCGAGCAAGCCTACGATGTCGTCATTATCGGTGGCGGAATCACTGCGTTGAGCCACGCCTGGATGGCGCATCAACGCGGTTTGCGCGTGGCCCTGCTGCAGACAGGCGGTAGCATCGATCCCGGCCATACCGGCAGCATGCTGCAAGTGGGGCACGGGCCGGAGCAACAAGCGTTGGTGCAGGAAAGCCGCCGCTGGTGGCTGGATTGGGCTGGCAAGGCCGCTTCGCCGTAGATACGCGCGGGCTGTGGCTGCTGTGCCGCGACATGCTGGAAACCCGCGTCGCCGAAGAATTCATGGACAGCACCCCGGCTGGCGCGCGCCGTGCCGACTGGCTTGATCCACCACCTTG
>BBFD01000563.1 GCA_001313065.1 Silvimonas sp. JCM 19000 | reverse complement strand
CCGCCATTCGCGCGCCCAGGTAAACAAGCGGCCGCCCTCAAAAAAATAACGTCGACTGAACGGTTGCAACGGGTGTTCGGTCGTCAGCGCCTGCAAGGTGGCGTCGCCCCAGCCGGCGGCAATGTAATCGCGCAATTGCGCCACCAGCACCGACGGCGGTTGCTCGCTGTTATCGCGCGGATTGCGTCCGGCGTAGCTGATATACAACTGATCGCGCGCCGCCAGCATGGCTTCGAGCAACAGATAGCGATCATCATCGCGGCGCGAGCGGTCGCCGGGCCGGTACAGGCCTGCCAGCAAATCAAAGTCATTGCGATTGGCGCGACGCGGATAGTCGCCGTCGTTCATGCCCAGCAAACACACAATGCGAACGGGATGGCGCGCATCGGCATCAGGGTGCAGAAGGTAACGCCGCCCGCCATAAAGCGCTGGTTAAGCGTCGGCTCGTCCAGATGGCCCAGCCACGCTTCACGCAATACCGGCAGGGTAACCGGCTGCTCGAATTCGGCGATGTCGCAGGCTTCCAGCCATTGCTGCAGCGCGGTTTCCAGCGCGATGACGGTCAGCCGTTCGGCTTCGGAACGCGGATCGAACAGCTGTGCCAGCAAGGCACGGCCGCGTTCGCTCCAGACATCGGGCGTGGCGGCCTGGCTCAGTTGCTCGCTCCAGCTTTGCAGTTGCTCCACCAGCGCCGCCAGCGATCCGGCCAGCGCGGCATCAAGCCACCCACTTCGCCATACGGCTCGATATCGGCAAAGGGGGCGCCGTCGCCGCTGGCGTAGCCCAGCAACATGCGGCGCAGCCCGAACAACCAGGTGTTTTGTTCGCCGCAGGCGGCCAGATCAAGCTGGGCACGCTGGGCTTGTGACAGGCCCCAGCGCACCCCGGCTTGTTCCATCCATTGCGCCAGGCGTGGCAGATCGGCCTCGTGCAAACCAAAGCGCCGTGCCAGTGCCGGCACATCCAGCAGATCGCGTAATTCGCTCAGGCGGCAACGTTGTTCTGGCAGGCGTAACAACCATTCCATGGCCTTGAGCACCGGATTGACGTCGCGGTTTTTCTGATCGGCAATGTGGTACGGAATATTGCGGGCATCGCGCGCGCCGTACTGGCCGAATACGGCGCGGATGGCGGGGGCGAAGGTTTCGATATCGGGCACCATGACCACCACATCGCGCGGCGTCAGCGTGCTGCCGGGGGTGGCGAACTGTTGCAGCAACTGGTCATGCAGTATCTCGACTTCACGCTGCGCGCTATGGCTGATCTGGAACACGATGGAACGGTCGGCTGCAGGCAAGGCCTCGGCGCGCGCGGGCAGCGGTTCCAGATCGCGGATCTGGCCCTGGATACGCGTGAGCAAGGGCAGCGTGTCGCCATGTGCTGTGTGGTCGTCGGCCGGTTCGCTAAAGAAATCGATGCGGGTGTTAAAGCGCTCCTGCGCGGCAAGGGCGTCGTCGAATTCATCCAGCATGCGCACAAAATCGCGACCCTGACGGCCCCACGCGGCCAACAGGGGATTGCTGTGGATGTGCATATCGGCCAGATCGACGTCGGCCAGATTTTGCGCGCCGCGTGCGGCATGGCGCTGGCGGCTGGCGCGCAGCAAATCGCGGCCTTCCATAATGTCGGCCCAATGAAAGCGGCAGGGGTTGGGCACGGCGAGGATGACCTGG
>BBFD01000562.1 GCA_001313065.1 Silvimonas sp. JCM 19000 | reverse complement strand
GTTTGGGCTGCGAGCCTGGCGCGGGCAGCGCAAACATCAGCGTGTGCGGCGTGATGCGCGATGTGGCCGGTCATCTGGTGATGTTCCTGATGGATGTGGCCATAAAACACGGTGACGTCGGCATACGGTTCCAGCAATGCCAGCGCCTGCGCGCCATCGGCGGTAGCCCAATCCCAACTGGGATAAAGATCAAACAGCGGGCGATGGGTAAATACGATGATGCGAGCGTCTTTGGCTTGCGTGGCCAGATCGGCTTGCAGCCATTGCAATTGCGCGGCGCCGATGCTGGCATGCGGATCGCTGACATTATCCAGCGCAATAAAATGCACGCCTTTGTGATCAAAGCTGTAATGCGTGGCGCCAAAAAAACTCCTGATAAGCCGCGCCGTTGTCGAGCGAGGCATCGTGTTCGCCCGGCATGTAATGCACCACGGGTACAGTCAGGGTGGCGGCCAGGGCTTTAAATTGTTTTAGTCGTTGGCGCCGCTCGGCGGGGTCATCGCTGATATGGGTTAAATCGCCGGTAAACACCACAAAATCAGGCGGTGGATTAAGCCCGTTAACCGCGGTAATGGTTTTAGGAAAAGTGCCGGCCGAATCGGGATTAATGGCCGCGCCTTTAAAGCCCCAATGCGTATCGGATAACTGCACAAAATAAAAGTCCGCGCTGGCCGCATTATCCGGTGTGCTGGCACAGCCGGTCACCCAGACCACGCCGCCTGCCCCTGCCAATTGTAGAAACAAGCGCCGATTGATTGCGTTTTGCATGATCATCACCTTTGCAGTAGCAGAGCCGGTTGCCTGATGTGATAACCGTGCCGCGCAAAAAAATATTCCTCGACTGCTGAAATAAAAACGCAGTCGCCGCGGTTTACACAGCATGAAGCCCTTTATGCCCCCGTCCGCGCCGTTTAATGCCGCCCAACAAAAAAAGCCCGCTTTGAACAGCTGGCGCTGCCGCATTTACACAGTGCGTGGCAACTGGCGCGTTGGCTGGCGCGCAATGACGCGCAGGCGCAAGAGGTGGTGCAAGAGGCATGGCTGCGCGCATGGCGCTACTTTGCCGGCTTTGATGGCACGGTGGATGAGGCGCGCGCCTGGTTACTGACCATCGTGCGCCATGCGTTTTACGACAGCGTGGCGGCCCGGCCGCCGACGGATTTACTGGATGAAGAAGGCAGCGAAGCCATCGACTGGACGTTTAACCCCGAGCTGCTGGCCGAACGCGCCGACGCCCGGCGCACGCTGGAAAGCGCAATGCGCCAGTTGCCGCTGGCATATCGAGAAATGCTGGTGCTGCGCGAACTGGCGGGCTGTAGCTACGAGGAAATCGCCAGCATGACCGGCCTGGCGCCCGGCACGGTGATGTCGCGGCTGGCCCGCGCCCGCGCCAGGCTGGCGCAAATTCTGCAAGGAACAACGCGATGAATCACGCTCAGGTGCAAGCGCGTTTGTCTGCTCTGCTCGACCAGGCGCTCCCTGCCGCCGAGGTCGCTGTACTCGAAGAGCATCTGGCCAGTTGTGCCGAATGCCGCCAGGCACTGGCAGCCCAGCGCGCGTTGCAGACGTGGGTGCAACGCGATGCCCCACAATCCCTGCCACCCGGCTGGCGCGACAGTTATCCGAACAACTGGCAGCCCGCCCTTGATCGACCTCGACAGCGCCAAGCCGCCGCGCCCCGCCCG
>BBFD01000561.1 GCA_001313065.1 Silvimonas sp. JCM 19000 | reverse complement strand
CTCAAGCATCTGGCCCAGCGCGAAACGCTGACGCAAACCGCACCGCCGCAGCTGGAAAACGGCAGCGAAGTGCTGTGGCTGGGCGTGCCACACGCCATAGCCAGCCACGCCCCGCGCAGCCGCGTGGAAGAACCGTGGCTGCATCTGCGCGGTGAAAACCCCGAGCAATTGCTGGCCGCGTTTATCCGCTTTAGCCAGGCCACGGCGCGCGGCTACTTTGCCCTGCGCACGCAAGAATTTGCGCCACGTCTGGGCGTTAATCCGCGCCGCATTCTGCTGACTTCAGCACGATCACGCTGGGGCTCTTGCACCAGCCGCGGCGATATCCGCCTTAACTGGCGCCTGATGCAAGCACCCGCCAGCGTGATCGATTACGTCATCGTGCATGAGCTATGCCATTTGCTGGAGATGAACCACTCCGCCCGTTTCTGGGCGCATGTGGCCAGCATCTTTCCGCATTGGCAACGTGAGCGCGACTGGCTCAAGGCACACGGCCACCGTTTGATCGGCCCGGATTAAGGCCGGACGGCGCTAAGGCAGCAAGCGGATCGCCAGCGAAGCCGAGCCCGATTTCTGCCAGCAATCCGCCGCGGCGTCATACGCGTGCGCACCCTCGCCTGCGCTAACGCCGCTACGGATTTGCCCGCTATGCGGCAAGCCATCATCAAACTGCTGATCCAGCGCGCAGACGTAACGAATATCCACCGCCGCCGTCCCCGCTTGTTGCGCCACCAGCCAACTGCTATCGGCATCGGTGCCACCCACGCCTGTCTCACCCGGGGCCACCGCCCATGCGGTACCGGTGGGCATTTTGCGATCGCTGCTGACCAGCATGCCGCTTTGCTCACTCAACATGCGCCAGAAACTGCTGGCCTCAGCAGCGTTATCGATCAGGCCATTGCGGCCCCCGCCCGCGCTGCCTTCGCATTGCGTCGGCGTGCTGGCCTCGGCAGCGCAGCCGTCGCCTGGCCACGCGCCATAACGCTCGAAGTAAACCTGCATTGCGTTCTGTATTTTGTTGGCACTGGCATAAATGCTTTTGACGCGCGCGCCGTCGATCAAGGCGCGGCCTTTGAAGGCCATGCCCAGCAGCAGGCCAACAATCACCAGCACGGTCGCCATTTCGACCAGGGTAAAGCCGCCGGCGCGACGGTAAGGGGTGGGACGGACATGCATAAGGCGTTCTCCAGGTTAGGGGCAAACACCGATGCGGTAGCTCGTGGATGCGGGCGCTCGTCATGGCAAGCGTCCTGCGCGCAAGGCGATTTCGACCAGGCGCTCGTTATTGATCCAGAACAGCAGATCGTCAAAGGGCTCGTCGGGCGCTGCGCCGACGATAAATTCGCTGCCAACGCGGGCGTTGCGGGCCTGCCCGCCGTCGCCACCGCCGGACAAAGCACCCGGCCCGTGCGCGCCGTGTGCAATCAGCAAAAGCGGTATGCGCTGGGCAATGACATTGCCCGCCGCCACGTTATCCAGCAGCGTGATGTCCCCGCTGGAACACAACATAAAGCTCATCCCGGCGGGCGGTTTGGCATTGGGCGCGCAACTATCGCCCGGCGAGCGCGGTGCCAGATCGGCAAAGCTGGCGCTGACGCGATAGGTATAAGGGCGCTGCCACGCATCGACGCGCGCCACGGCCAGCGTCCGCATGGCAGCGTGCCTTGTAAGGCGCTGCAGCGACCATCGG
>BBFD01000560.1 GCA_001313065.1 Silvimonas sp. JCM 19000 | reverse complement strand
GGCGCAGCCGGTTCGCTGCCCCAGCCCAGGGTATGGAAGGCAATCGCGCGCAAAAAAAACGCCTCGGCATTCTGCGCGCCGCCTTCGCGCAAATAGCGCACAGTTGCTGGCACAACGCCGCGGGCACGCTGCTTTTGGCGATCAGATTCGGTCTTCTTGCAAGTCGCCGGAGAACATCGCCAGTGCCTGCGTTTTGCGCCGCGCCAGCGCCATGGCTTGCTCGATGCCATAGGGCCAGTAACTCTCGCCGCGAGATGATCAATCACCACGGCCTGGGCGTGTTGCAGCACGTCATCGATATAGAAATCGACCGAAGCCGGTTGCCGCAGAAAGGTCACGTTAGCCAGCCGTACGCTGGGGAAATCCGGCCCCAGCCGCGCCACCGCGCCAGCCAGCAGGGCCAGCGTGGTGTCGGCCGAACTCAGCACCACAATCTGCGCCGGCGCTTGCTCGATGCGGATGACGCCCGCGCTGTCATCAACAAAACCGCCTGGCGTGGTACGCAGCAAATGCATGCGATCAGCCGCTTGCGTGGCGTGGGCCAGCGCGTCGGTCAGCGCTTGTTGCAAGGTGGCCTGGTCCAGCTCGGCGCCAATCAATACAAAGCGGCTGCTCTGGTTTTCGCCCGCTTGCCAGCGCCGATCAAAATAGCTGTCAAAGCGCGTGCCCACGCCCTGGATGACCAGGCGCATCGGCGCATCGGGCAGGGCGGCAAAGCCTTTTACGCGATAGATGTCGTGCGCTTCGACCAGGCTGCGCAAAGCAGCAATGGTGGCATCGCGCGAACGGGTTTCGGCGTGCACCACCACCGAATCAAAATCATCGTGATGATGGTCCGGATCATCGGCCGAGCCGTGATGGCCATGGCGTTGCTCGATGCCGTCTTCTGAGCGCGCTTCCAGCCCCAGCAGCGTGGCCAGATCCAGTTGGCCGTTTTGCGCACGCACGATTTTGACGTGGGCGGGGATGTCTTCGCGGATGGTGGCCTCTACCGCAGCCACATGCGCCGGGTCAAGCTGATCCATTTTGTTAAGGATGACCAGATCAGCCGCCGAAAGCTGGTCGGCAAACAACTCGTGCAGCGGCGATTCGTGGTCCAGATTGGGGTCGGCCTGGCGTTGCTCATCCACCGCCTGCGGGTTCTCGGCAAACTGGCCGGCCGCGGTGGCGGGGCCGTCCACCACGGTGATGACGGCGTCGACGGTAAAACTGTTCTTGATTGACGGCCAGTTAAACGCCTGCACCAGCGGCTTGGGCAGGGCCAGGCCGGAGGTCTCGATCAGCACGTGGTCGATCTGCTCGCGGCGTTCATTCAGCGCTTCCATCACCGGATAGAACTCTTCTTGCACCGTGCAACACAGGCAGCCGTTGGCGAGTTCATACAGCTGGCCTGCGGTTTCGTTGCCCGCCTCATCGCAGCCGATGCCGCAGCCTTTGAGGATTTCGCCATCGATGCCCAGTTCGCCAAATTCATTGACGATGACCGCAATGCGTTGGCCTTGCGCGTGTTGCAGGATGTGGCGCAGCAGCGTGGTTTTGCCGCTGCCGAGAAAGCCGGTGACAACGGTGACGGGAATTTTGCGCAGTTGCATGAATAAAGCTCCGGGATGGGGTGGGGCACGCTGGGACGGGCGCAGGCGGGGCGCCGGGCGTGTCTGGTAATAGTTACGGTATGATTCTACCAGCGCTGGCGCGGGCG
>BBFD01000559.1 GCA_001313065.1 Silvimonas sp. JCM 19000 | reverse complement strand
GGCAGGCGCCGGTGTTGCAGCCTGATCTGAACGCCCGCATGCTGGCCAGCGGCCGCAACGGCAGTGTCTGGTTGGCCAGCGCGCAGGGCTTGCAGCGACACTCGGCGCAAGGCGTGGAAAAAATTGCTATCCGCCGCAAGCCTTGCTGCAGCCCGACAGTCCGCACGTAATTACGCTGATCGATGACGGCAAGATCCTCTGGCTGGTGACGGAAGAAGCCAGACTGATGGCTTGGGATGGCCAACGCTGGCTGCCCAAGAGCGCGTTTCCGCTGCCGCCGCATATTTATCTGAGCGCGGCTGGTGGCGTGGGCCAGTTGTGGACCGCCACCTTGCAGGGCGATCTGGTCCTGGATGACAACGGTAAAGCGCGCAGCTACGACAGCAAAGTGATCGGGCTGATTTCGGGGATCTTCCCCGCTGCGCAGGGGCCGCTGGTAGTTAGCGGCGAGCACGGCATGGCGGTGCTGGAGCATGATCAGTTCCGCCTGCTCAATCCAGGCGATCCGGGCGTGCTGCGCAATGTGTCCGGACTGGTGGTGAGCGCCAATGGCGACCGCTGGCTGAATGGGGCGGTGGGCGTTGTGCATATCCGTGCCGCTGACTGGGCCCACGCAATGGCGGATCCGGCTGCGCCATTGCGTTATCAGTTGCTGGACGCGGGCGATGGTTATCCGGGCCGCGCGGTTCTGGATTCGCGGGTGCTGACCGCCGCGACGGCCGATGGCCGCCATCTGTGGTTTATCGGCACCGGCGGCGTGGTCACGCTGGATACGGCCGCCTTGCCGCCCGAGCCTGCTTTGCCGCCGCCACAGATCGAAAGCGTGGTGACCGACGCCGGAACGCTGCCTGCGACCTCGGCATTGCACCTGCCTGCCGGCACGCGGCAAATGCAGATCAATTTCAGCAGCGCCGAGTTGCGCCATCCGGAACGCGTGCGGTTTCAATATCGTCTTGATGGCGTCGATACCCATTGGCAGGACGCGGGCAGCCGCCGCATGACCACCTATACCAATATCGGGCCGGGCGACTATGCGTTTCATGTGCGTGCCGCGCTGGAGGGCGGCGCGGCGGGCACGGATGAGGCGCTACTGCAGTTCAATGTTGCGCCAACACTGATACAGAGCCTGCCGTTCAAACTGGCATGCGCGCTGCTTGTGCTGGCGCTGGCGGTCTGGCTGTATCGCTATCGGGTCAATGCGCTGACCGCGCGGGTGATGGAGCGCGTGGTGGTCAAAACCACCGAGCGTGAACGTATTGCACGCACCTTGCACGACACGGTATTGCAAACGGTGCAGGCGCTGATCTGGCGTATCGAAAGCCTGGCCAGCGCCTTGCCGCCGGACCAGGCGCTGCGGCAACAGCTGGAGCGGATTGCCGAACAAGCCAATGCGGCCATCATCGAAGGCCGCGACGAAGTGCACGAACTGCGCAACAGCGCCGAACCCGAGCTGACGCCCGCGCTGCAAAGCCTGCTCGAGCGCACCGAGCTTTGTTTCCGCAGCCGCAATTTGAACTGCAGCGGGTCTCGCCGTCGCGTCCGCTCAAGCCTGGCCTGGTCGAGGAGTTGAGCGCCATCGTCGGCGAGGCGCTGCACAATGCCGCGCGGCATGCCGAAGCCACCCGTATCAGCGTGCAGATCGATTACGCTGCGCGCGCGCTGTTGCTTGAAGTCAGCGATAACGGCAGCGGCCTGCCGCCCGCGG
>BBFD01000558.1 GCA_001313065.1 Silvimonas sp. JCM 19000 | reverse complement strand
GATCACCAGCAAGCGCTCGCCCGGCGTGACCGCCTTGCCGGGCTGGGCGCGGATGGTGCGTACGATGCCGCTGACGGGCGCGGTGACGGCCAGTTCCATCTTCATGGCCTCGACCACAATCAGCGTGCTGCCGGCTTCCACGTGCTGGTCCACTTCCACCAGCACTTTCCAGATGCTGCCATTCAGATCGGCGCTTACCACATGGTGGCCATCGGGCACGCTGCTGTCGTCTTCCTCCACCAGTTCGGCGGCGGCTTGCGGCGCGGCATCGTCGGCTTGCCACAACGCCACTTCGGTTTCGAAGGCGACTTTCTGCTTGGCCTTGAAGTCATCGATGCTAACTGCGTTGTCGGCCAGGAAGGCTTTGTAGGCGGCGAAATCGAATACTTCTTGTTCGATGCGCAAATCAGCGCGGCCGTGGCGGAAATCTTCGCGCAGCGTGTCGAGTTCGGCTTCGCTTACCGGGTAAAAGCGCACCTGGTCAAAAAAAAGCGCAACAGCCACGGCTCGCCCACGGCAAACACCGGTTCTTCAGGAAGGTGTTCCAGATCGGCAGCGTGCGGCCCACCAGCTGATAGCCGCCGGGCGAATCCATGCCGTAAATGCACATGTACACGCCGCCGATGCCCACGGTGCCTTCGGCGGTAAAGGTGCGCGCCGGGTTGTATTTGGAGGTCAGCAGGCGATGGCGCGGATCAATCGGCACCGCGCACGGTGCGCCCAGATACACATCGCCCAGGCCCATCACCATATAGCTGGCGTCGTAGATGATGTCGCGTACTTGCTCGCGGCTATCCAGCCCGTTAATACGCTGGATAAAGTCGACGTTATTGGGCAGCCACGGCGCTTTGGCTTTAACGGTTTCCGAGTAGCGTTTAACCGCACCCAGCGTGGCTGAATCTTCAAACGCCAGCGGCATATACACCACGCGCGTCGGCAGCTTCAGGGTTTCCACATCGGGCAGGCTGGCGTCGGCCAGCAGCAGATTGGCCAGCAGCTTTTGCTGGCTGATTACCTGACTATCAAAGCGGATCTGCAAGGAGCGCACGCCCGGCGCCAGTTCCAGCAAGCTTCAATGCCCAGCTCGCGCAGTTTCTGCATCAGCAGATACACGCGCAGACGCAAAGCCAGATCGAGCACGTTGGGGCCGTATTCCAGCAGGATGTAGGTATCGCCGGCCTGGCGGTAAGTCACCGCCGGGCGTGCGCCGTTGGCGGGCAGTTCGGCAGGATGGCAGGTGACGAAGTGGCGGGCAGCACGGTGACGGCCACGGGTTCGGGCGGCGTTAAATGCAGCGTGGCCAGTTGCTCGTCTTGCGCGGCTTGCAGCGCGGCGGCCTGTTTGTAGCTGATGGCATGAAAACGGATCTTGTCGCCGGGTTTGACCTGGCCCACTTTCCACAACTCGGCTTTGGCGATGGTAACCGGGCAGACAAAGCCGCCCAGGCTGGGGCCGTCGCGGGTCAGGATCACCGGGCTGTCGCCGGTAAAGTTGACGCTGCCGACCGCGTATTCGCAATCGTGCACATTGGACGGATGCAAACCGGCTTCGCCGCCATCGGTGCGGGTCCAGGTCGGCTTGGGGCCGATCAGGCGCACGCCCAAGCGGTTGGAGTTGTAATGCACTTCCCATTCGGCTTCAAAGAAGCTGGCAATCGATTCGGGCGTAAAGAAATCGGGCGCGCCGTGCGGGCCGTACAACACGCCGATTTCCCACAACTGGCCGTACTGCGGC
>BBFD01000557.1 GCA_001313065.1 Silvimonas sp. JCM 19000 | reverse complement strand
CCGCCGCAGGCAGGTGACACCGAATATGCGCAGAACATGGGCCGCGTTTTACCAAGCATCCGCGAAGCGCAAGCCGAGCGCGATGTCTGCAGCGCGTTGTACCCAGCCACCGCCAGCGCCAATAACAAGGCGTGGTCGCAATGGCAAAGCAACAACAAGCATTGGTGGATGAATACACGCGCCGCTACGACGCGTATCTGCATCAACTGGCGGGCCCGAAGAAAGAAAAAAAATATCGCCAGTACAGAGTGATTCAGGACGGCAAATACGCCGAGGCCGCCACCGCGCGCAAAGCCGCGCTGCAGCGCGCGGGCGAGCAAGGGAAAGCCAGCTGCGTCAACTATCCCACCGCGCTCAACAGCACGCTGGACCCGGCGCGCCGTTTCAGCCGCGAAATTGCCGCCAGCCGCCGCAGCGCGCCCAAAGCCTGAGTCCGGAGACATCCCCCATGCGCACCGTTCAAAAGTGGCTACTGGCCACGTTGCTGTTAATGCCCACGCTGGCGATGGCCCATGTGGGCCAGGGCGATATGTCGGGCGGACTCAAAGCCGGCTTTCTGCACCCCATTTCCGGGCTCGACCATGTGCTGGCGATGGTGGCGGTCGGTTTATGGGGCGCGCAACTGGGGCGTCCGGCCATCTGGGTGCTGCCGGTGACTTTTCCGCTGGTGATGTGTATCGGTGGCGTGATCGGCGTACTGGGCATTTATTTGCCGGGCATTGAGATCGGCATCGCGCTGTCAGCCTGATTCTGGCGCGATGATCGTGCTGGCCGCGCGGCCGCCGCTGCCGGTGGCGGGGGGCATCGTGGCGCTGTTTGCCATCTGCCATGCTACGCGCATGGCGCGGAACTGCCGCAATCGGCCAACCCATTAACCTTTGCCATCGGCTTTGTCTGCGCCACCGGCTTGCTGCACGCCTGCGGCATTGCCGTGGGGGCTTTATATCAATGGCAAGGTGGCCGCGCGCTGGTGCGCGCCGGTGGCGGCGGCATTGCTTTGGGTGGTTTGTATTTTCTTGGCCTGGCTTTGCGAGGTTAATCATGCGCCGTCGCTTGTGCTTGCTTCTGCTGTTGGTACCCGCGCTGGCGCAGGCCCATGCGGCCTTCGTCGGTGCCGGTGATTTTTTATGCCGGCGCGCTGCATCCGCTTACCTCGCCCGAGCATCTATTGATCCTGCTGGTTTTTGGCGTGCTGCTGGGCCAACAAGCGGGGGCCAGCCTTGGCCTGGCGTGGTTTGCGCTGGCGGCACTGGTCGGTGCATTGCTGGCGGACCGGGTGGCGTTTGATGCGGGCCGTGGCGTGTTATGGCTGGCTGTGCTCGGCGGCGCCGCATTGGCCGCTGCTCGACCGCTGCCGCGCTGGATTTTGTACACCCTGGTGCTCGCAGCGGGTGCGCTGTATGGCCTTGCCAATGGTGGGGCCCGGGAAGGGCAAATGGCGCTATACCCGTTTGTGGCGGGTGTGGTGCTGGTGGCGTTTCTGGTGCTGGCCTATCTGTTACAAGTCGGGCAGGGGCTGTGGAATCTGCCGCTGGGCTGGGTCAGGATCGGGCTGCGCGTGCTGGGTAGCTGGAGCGTCGCCATCTGCCTGATGGTGTTGGCGCTGGCGGCGCGCGGCAAGGTGGCGCTATGACCTCCGGCTCCGATCTGATCCGTTTTTTTTGGCCGCAGTGTGTTGATGAGCGCACTCACATGCTGGCCGGTCGCTGCTGCACGCGCCGAGCCGTACACCCCCAG
>BBFD01000555.1 GCA_001313065.1 Silvimonas sp. JCM 19000 | reverse complement strand
GGCTGGCGCCGGACCCGACCTCGGCCGCGCTGGCGCTGGTGCAAAAAAAGCTATCGCGCACGCTACGGGCACGAGGCCGAGCTCAAGGTCATCCATGCCGGGCTCGAAACCGGGCTGATTGCGGGCAAATATCCTGATCTGGCCATGGTCTCGTTTGGCCCCACCATCCGCGGCGCGCATTCGCCGGACGAAGCGGTCGAGATTGCGACCGTGGGTTATTTCTGGGAACTGCTGGTCGATGCGCTGAAAGCCGTGCCGGCGCGCGTTTGAGCGGCGGTTTCCAGTTTCAGAATCACGGCGTGGCTTGGCAGGTTACGCTGCGTGCTCCACCCGTACTGATCGCACCGAGCCACCTTTACCGGGAACCCCACCATGCCAGCTTCGACGACCTCGGCCGAGCGCCGTGATTTCTTGATTGCCAGTATCGCCACCGGCTTCGCACTTGCCGTTAAACCGGTGGCCGCGTCCACCATCATCACCGACGAGACCGGCCTGAAAACCGCCACCGTCGGCATCACGGCGCCGGGCGGCCCCATGCCTGCCTACACCGCCCGGCCCGCCAATGCGCGCGCCGCGCTGCCGACCATTATCGTGATCCAGGAAATTTTTTGGCGTGCACGAACATATCCAGGATTTGTGCCGCCGCCTGGCCAAGCTGGGTTATCTGGCCATCGCGCCCGAGCTGTATTTCCGCCAGGGCGATCCACGCAAATATCCGGATATCGAAAAGCTGCTGAGCGAAGTGGTGGCCAAAGTGCCGGATGCGCAAGTGATGACCGATCTGGACGCCACCGCCGCCTGGGCCAGCTCGAATGGCGGCGACAGCAAAAAAACTGGCGGTGACCGGCTTTTGCTGGGGTGGCCGGGAAACGTGGTTGTACGCTGCGCACAACCCGAACATTCTGGCCGCGGCCGCCTGGTATGGCCCGATCGAGCCACCCAAGTCGCCGATCAAACCGGACAATCCGATCGATATCGCGGCCAGTCTTAAAGTGCCGGTGATCGGTTTTTTTTATGGCGGCAAAGATCAGGGCATCAGTCAGGACAGCCTGGCCGATATGAAAAAAAAGCGCTGACCGAAGCGCACAAGAATTTCGACATCAATATCTACCCGGACGCGGGCCACGGTTTTAACGCCGATTACCGGCCCTCGTATAACGCCGAAGCCGCGCACGATGCATGGAACAAGATGCTGGCGTGGTTCAAGAAATACGGCATGTAACAGCGCCCCGCGCCGCGTTGGCCGTCGTGCAGGCGGCGGGCGCGGCGCGCCGGTAACGCTGACGTATCACCGCTATACAACTTGCCTGTGCAGTGCATCTGACGATGCCTTAGCATGCAACGCCATGTAGACCGATTTGCCGCTGCCGCGTTATAGCCCTGAACCAGCCCGATGTGGGCGGGCGTTAAAAAAAACAAAACCGATCTGGAGTTGCACGCTGACTACCTCGCTTCCCCCGTTGTCGCCCCTGCCGGAAGACGAAGAAGCATCCCGCAGTCTGTTCAATCTGGCGCTGGTGTTTGCGCTGGTTTTTTCATCTGGCGTTGCTGCTGATCAAGTTTCCCGACAAAGGTGGCTCGCCGCCGCCCGTTGAATTGCAAGTGCAATTGCAACCGAAGGCGCGCGCGCCCGCGCCGGAAAAAAACCCGATCTGGTGGTGCCGGAAAAAAAACGGTACAAACACAAGCGCGCTCCACTTACGCGACGCCCGCGCCGATCAAGAAACCGCGCCGTCCGGTTGCCAGCGCGCCGCG
>BBFD01000554.1 GCA_001313065.1 Silvimonas sp. JCM 19000 | reverse complement strand
CCTGGACCCGGCCTGCGCCCGATGACCCCCGATGGCACGCCCGTGGTCGGCGCCACGGCCTATGACAATCTGTTTATCAATGCCGGGCACGGCACCTTGGGCTGGACCATGGCCTGTGGCAGCGCCAGGGTCATTGCCGATTGTGTGCTGGCGCGACAACCGGAAATCGATGCCAGTGAACTTGGTCTGGCGCGTTACGGTCGTAGCCTGGCCCGTATTCCGGAAGGCAAATCTCAACCAGCCCGGATAAAATGGGCAGATTGATTTTTTTTCCATCCTGCAAAGTTGATCCCATGAGCTTTCTGCGTCAGTTTCCTGCTACTCGTATGCGCCGCATGCGGCGTGATGATTTCTCGCGTCGTTTGATGCGTGAACATGTTTTGACCGCCAACGACTTTATCCTGCCGGTGTTTGTACTGGACGGCGACAACCGCGAAGAAGAAGTGACGTCGATGCCCGGCGTCAAACGCCAGTCCATTGATTTGCTGCTGAAGACGGCTGCCGAAGCCGTGGCGCTGGGGATACCGGCGTTGGCGCTGTTTCCGGTTATCGATGGCCCGCTCAAAAGCCTGGATGGCGCGGAAGCATGGAACCCCGATGGTCTGGTGCCGCGCACCGTGCGTGCGCTCAAGCAGGCGTTTCCGCAGCTGGGTGTGATTACCGACGGCGCGCTTGACCCCTACACCACGCACGGCCAGGACGGCATTATCGATGACAGCGGCTATGTGCTGAACGAAGCGACCGTTGAGGCGCTGATCAAACAGGCGCTGTGCCATGCGGCTGCGGGTGTCGACGTGGTTGCCCCGAGCGACATGATGGATGGCCGCAATGGCTCGATCCGCCAGGCACTGGATGCAGCGGGCTTTGAACTGACGCGCATACTGGCGTATTCCGCCAAGTACGCTTCGGCCTTCTATGGCCCGTTCCGGGATGCGGTGGCTCTTCCGCCAATCTGGCAAGGCCGACAAATACACCTATCAAATGGACCCGGCCAACGGCAACGAAGCGCTGCATGAAGTGGCGCTGGATCTGACCGAGGGCGCCGACATGGTCATGATCAAGCCGGGCTTGCCGTACCTGGATATCGTGCGCCGGGTCAAAGACGAGTTTGGCGTGCCCACTTATGCCTATCAGGTGTCAGGCGAATACGCGATGATCAAGGCCGCCGTGCAAAACGGCTGGCTGGATGAGAAGAAAGTGGTGCTGGAAACGCTGCTGGCGTTCAAGCGCGCAGGGGCCGATGGCATCCTGACTTATTTTGCGATTGATGCCGCGCGCTGGTTAAAAGACCAGTAAAGCGCTTGCCGCCGCAAAGGTCTGAAAAAAAACGGGGCGTGTGCCCCGTTTTTTTTATTGCGCCGTGCGGAGGCGATTAATGGGTATGGTGATGCTGACCCTGCGCCGGCACGCGGCGGCTGCCCACCAGCCATACCAGCCAGCCCATCACACTCAGCCCCGCGCCAACGCCCACCACGCCATTCCAGCCCGCCAGATTAAACGCGCTGGCCGACAGCAAAGAACCGCTGGCGCCGCCGATAAAATAGCTGGTCATATAGCCGGCCGTAAGCCGGTTACGCGCGTCCGGGCGCAGCCGGTAAATCATGCTCTGGTTGGTCACATGCACCGCTTGCGCGGCCAGATCAAGCACCAGTATGCCAAGCACCAGCGCCACCAGCGATTGCTGGGCAAATGCCAAAGGGAGCCATGCCAGCCCCAGCAAGACCCAGCCGCCGGTGGACTGACCGTTGCGCCTGG
>BBFD01000553.1 GCA_001313065.1 Silvimonas sp. JCM 19000 | reverse complement strand
ACGGTTCACCTGCTGGCCATGCGTGCACGGTGATGGCCCAGCAAGCGGCTGATGCGGGCCGCCAGATCTTGTGGCTGGAACGGTTTCTGCATGATCTGTTCCGCGCTCCAGTCGCCCAGCAACACCTGATCAGCGTAGCCAGTCACAAACAGCACCGGCAGATCGGGTTGCAGAATGCGCGCGCGGCGCGCCAGTTCGGCCCCGTTCATGCCGGGCATGGCAAAGTCGGCGACCAATACGTCGATGTCGTCGTTGGTGGCGATCAATTCCAGCGCCACCGTGCAATCACCGGTCTGCACCACGGTGTAGCTCATCCTGCAATACGGCGACGGTGGCTTCGCGCACATCGTCGTCGTCGTCCACCACCAGCACCCGCTGTTGGCCACTCACATTACCGCCGCTGCCGGGCAGCACGTTGATGACACGCGGGCTGGCCCCTTCCTGTTGCGTGGCGGGCAAGAACACCGACACCGTGGTGCCGCGCCCCGGCGAAGTGTCGATGGTGACGGTGCCGCCCGATTGCCGGGCAAAGCCATACACCTGCGCCAGGCCCAGACCGGAACCTTTGCCGACTTCCTTGGTGGTAAAGAAAGGTTCAAATGCCCGCGCCACCACCTCGGGCGGCATGCCCGTACCGGTATCGCTCACCGCCAGGCGCACGTATTCGCCCACGGCCAATGCCATCTGCGTGCTGAAGTCGGTATTCACCGAAACATTGTTGGTTGAAATCCGCAGCGCGCCGCCATTGGGCATGGCGTCGCGGGCGTAATGGCAAGGTTGAGCACCACCAGTTCCAGCTGGGTAATATCAACCAGCGCTGGCGCCAGGTCCTCGCTGAATGCCAGTTCCAGCTGATTCATGCCGCCGAGCGTGCTTTGTAGCAAATCGGCCATCCCCGCCAGCGTCTCGTTCAGATTAACCACATGCGGTTCCAGCTTTTGCCGTCGGGCAAATGCCAGCAACTGCGCCACCAGGCGCGCGCCGCGCTCCGCGGCGGTACGGATCATTTCAACGCGGCGTTTGCCGGTGTCATCGCTCACCACCCGGTCCAGCAGGCGTGCGTTGGCCAGCACCACGGTCAGCAGATTATTGAAGTCATGGGCAAAGCCCGCGGTCAGTTGGCCGACCGCTTCCAGCCGCTGCATCTGGCGCAGCGTGGTTTCAACGCGTTCGCGTTCCTGGATTTGCGTCAGCAGCGAGCGATATGACGCCGCCAGTTCTTCGGTGCGCGCCTGCACCCGCACTTCCAGCGTTTCGTTCAAGCGGCGCTGCGCTTCTTCCGACATCCGCGTGCGGGTCACATCCACACAAGAGCCGATAAAGCCGACAAAGCGGCCATCGCCGGTAATATGCGGCACGCCATGATCTTCGATCACGCGGAATTCGCCATCGGCACGCCGCAGGCGGTAATCCATGCGGAACGGCTCGCGCTGCTTGATGGCGCGGGCATAGACGGCAAGGCAACGCGACACATCATCCGCATGCACGCCTTCGGCCCAGCCATGGCCGAGTTCCTGCGGCAGATTGCGCCCGGTAAATGCCAGCCACGGCCGGTTGCACCAGGTGCGCAGACCCGACTCGTCCGACACCCAGATCATCACCGGCGCGGCGTCCGCCACTTCGCGAAAGCGTTGTTCGCTCTGGCGCAGGGCCTCGGCCGCGCCCTGGCGGGCATAGGCCTGCAGCAGGTTGCCGCGCACCCGCACCAGCAATTGCTGCGCGCTGAAAGGCTTGACCAGATAGTCATCGGCCCCTTGA
>BBFD01000552.1 GCA_001313065.1 Silvimonas sp. JCM 19000 | reverse complement strand
GGCGGCCAGTGCCTCGCGCATGCGGCGCAACGCTTCTTGCAACGTCGGCAGCGGGCAGCCAAAGTTCAGCCGCACAAAGCCGGGCGCATCAAAGGCGCTGCCATCGGACAAACCCACGCCCGCCGCTTCAAAAAAATGCTTTCGGGTCGCAATGCCGGTGGCGCGGCAATCGATCCACGCCAGATAAGTGGCCTGGGGATGGCTGACGCGCACACCATCAACGCCGTCGAGTGCTTTGATGACCAGATCGCGGTTGCGGCGCAGCACCGTCAGCAATTCATCGCGCCAGGCGCGCCATCGCGGTATGCGGCGGCGCAGGCCACATAACCAAACAGATTGATATGCGGCACGATGCCCGCCTTGGCCGCATTAAACCGTTGGCGCAAGCCTGGATCGGCAATCACGGCAAAGGCGGCGCCCAGGCCCGGTACGTTATAGGTTTTGGAGGGCGCATCAGCGTGATGGTGCGCGCCGCCATGCCCGGCAAGCTGGCGAAGGGGATAAAAGGGGCGTCGGCGTCTAGGACCAGATCGCAATGGATTTCGTCGCTGATGACGGTCAGGTCATGCGCTTCGACAAAATGCGCCAGCCGCTCCAGTTCATCGCGGCGCCAGACGCGGCCGACCGGATTGTGCGGGTTGCACAGCATGAGCGTGGTACGGCCGGCGTCAGGCAGGGCCTTGAGCGCATCAAAGTCCCAATGCCATTCGCCATGATCGTGCCGCAGCGGAATTTTGTTGAGCGGCCGCTTTGATAGCTGCGGCGCGCTCATGAATGGCGGGTAGATCGGCGTGGCGGTCAGCACATGATCCTGCTCGCCGCCGGTGGCGCGACATGCCACATTCAGCCCGACCACCAGCCGGCAGCCAGACCAGCCATTCCGGCGCAATCTGCCAGCCGTAATCGCGTTGCAGCGCGTCAACCACGGCATTGATGGCATCGGGCGTGGCGTCGCCGTAGCATAGACGCCATGTGCGGCACGCTCCATCACCGCGGCAGTGACGGCGGGCGGTGCAGCAAAGTCCATATCGGCCACCCACATCGGCAGGATGTCTTTGCCAGCATAAAGCTGCCATTTGCTGCTGTCGGACTGGCTGCGGTCGATCGGGGTATCAAAATCAAACATGGGGCTTACCGGAAAGTGGAATAGGGGGCGTGATCAGGCGCGTTGCATCTCTGCCACCACATGCTCGATCAGACGCCGGGCAATGCTGGCGTGCGAAGGCAGGTCGGGTAGCGCGTCGATATCAAACCATTGCGCGTCTTCGATTTCTTCGGGTTGGCAGACGATGTCGCCGCCGTCGTAATCGGCAATAAACGCCAGCATCAGCGAATGCGGAAATGGCCAGCTCTGACTATCAAACCAGCGCAGGTTTTTTAACGCGCAGATTGACCTCTTCCATCACCTCGCGGTGCACCGTGCCTTCGCAGGCTTCGCCGGGTTCTACAAAACCGGCCAGCGCGCTATACACGCCCGCCTTGAAATGCGGCGAACGTGCCAGCAGCAACTGGCGGCCGCGTTTGATCAACACCATGATGGCGGGCGAAACGCGGGCGTACTGGCGTTGGTGACAATGCGGGCAGACGCGGGCGACTTCTTGATCGGCAGCGAAGGTGGCGGTACCGCAATAACCGCAAAAGCGGTGTTCGCGATCCCAGCTCATCAACTGGCGGCCGCGCGCGGCAATCCAGAAATCGCCGTCTTCCAGCTGGCCGTGTACGGCGCGCAGATTGTGCTGGGCATAGCTTCAGGCGCCGCGTCGGCCGCGGGCCAGAACAGCAAACGGCA
>BBFD01000551.1 GCA_001313065.1 Silvimonas sp. JCM 19000 | reverse complement strand
CGCCCACCACCACGGGAAGCGCGGCATTGCCATGGAACGCGGCCGCTGTTTCCGCTGCTTATGGCGCAGTCTTCGCGCAAGGCCTTGCTGGCGCAGGCGCCCAACCAACGCCCCTTGCTGAGCGGCGCGCGGCTACGCCGGTATGCAGCGCTATGTACAGACCGACTCCGGCGCCAGTGTCGCCAGTTGGGAGACCCTGCAGTTCAATATCAAGATGGGGCTGGGCCTGGCGCTGTCGGGCGTTTCCAATATCGGCCACGCGGTGGGCGGCGTACTCGGGCCTAAACCGGGGCGCGAACTGTTGCTGCGTGCCATCCAGGCCAATCTGTTCATGCCGCGCTTTTTTTTATCAGATCCGGCCACAGCGACGACCACGACGGCCCGAGTAGCGAGCCATGGCGCTTTATCGGCAGTGCCGCTCAAATCCGCATGTTGCTGCGGCTGCGCTATCGCTTGTTGCCACAGATTTATCACTTGCTCTGGCGCGCGCATTACGCCTATGAGCCGGCCATCCGGCCCACTTTCCTGAACTTTCCGGCGGACCCGGTCTGCCGCGAAGAAAACGACGACTGGATGCTGGGCGCCGATTTGCTGATTGCACCGGTGGTGCAGGCCGGCGCCAGCACACGTGAGGTGTATCTGCCCGCGGGCTGCGACTGGTTTGACGGTTACCGCGGCGACTACTATCGCGGCGGCCAGTACGCCAACTTTGTGGCAACGCCGGAAGATCCACCCGTGCTGCTGGTGCGGGCGGGCGCCATGATTGCGTTGAACACCGCGGAACAGCAGTTTGATCAACGTGCCGATGCCCGCGGCTTTGCCTTGTACCCGCCACCCGGCAGCGGCGAATTTGCCAGTAGCTGTTTTGACGACGATGGTATTTCGCCGCTGCTGCGGCCGGATGGTGCGGGCCATTTATGGCAGCTGCATTTGCTCAGCAGCGCCGATGCGCTGAGCTTGACCCTGACGCCGCCGGACCAGCACCGCGCACAAGACTTTGTGACGCTGTACCTGCCCGAACAAGAGCAACGCCCGCTGCGCGCACCAGGCTGGCATGTGGCGTCGGTGCAAAGCGCAACGGCCAGCCGCTGCCTGTTGCTCACGCGGGACGGTGCCCTGCACTAGCGGCGCTGAACGGCAATCGAGCGTAGCGGCGGGTGCGGCGCATCGGCTCCCGTTTTTTTTGTGTGTAGGCGGACCGGCTGCTGCTCCCCGTGCGACGATTGCCCCGGTATACTGTGCGGCTGTCAGATCGCCCCGCAGGGTGGTCGCCCGCGCAAACGCTGCGCACGCCCGCTTTAACCAGCCGCAGACCCGATATTTCTGTCTGCGTGCCTTATCTCAAGGAACCCCTATGGCATCGCTCAACAAAGTGCTGCTGATCGGCAATCTGGGTCGCGACCCGGAAACCCGCTATCTGCCTTCCGGCGGCGCTGTCTGTAATTTCAGCATCGCCACCACTGACCGCTACAAAGACAAGCAAGGTCAGCAGCAAGAAAAAAAACCGAATGGCACAACATCACCATGTACAACCGCCTGGCTGAGATCGCCGGCCAGTACCTGAAAAAAAAGGCAGTGCCGTTTATATCGAAGGTCGCCTGCAGACACGCAAGTGGCAAGACAAGGCGACCGGTGCTGACCGTTACACCACCGAAATCATCGCGGACCAGATGCAAATGCTGGGTGGCCGTGGTGGCGGCGGTATGGGTGGCGGCAACCAGGACGGCGGCTACGACGATTTCAATCAGGAATACAGCGCGCCAGCCGCTGCCGCACCGGCACCGCGCCCGCAAC
>BBFD01000550.1 GCA_001313065.1 Silvimonas sp. JCM 19000 | reverse complement strand
CGTGCAATCGCCTGCGCCACCCTGGCGGCGCTGAGGCTTTCTTTGAAGGAATCGGGGGCAATGACCAGTTTCATCGCGCGGAGCATGTCGCCATCAGTAACGGCGGCGCTGCGTGGATTCGCGCACCACCACCGTTAACGGCAAGGCGATGGGTTCGCATTTTTTTCGCCGCGCAACAAACGCATCAGTGCGCTGGCGCTTTGATAGCCGATTTCGTACACCGGTTGCCGCACCGTGGTCAGCGGCGGCGTACAAAAAAGAAGCTGCGGGCAAGTCATCAAAACCAATCAGCGAGACGTCTTCCGGAATACGAATGCCACGCCGATAGAACGCCAGGCGTGCGCCGATGGCCATCTGGTCATTGGCAGCAAACAGCGCGGTAAAGTGCTGGCGGCTTTCCAGCAACTGCGCCACCGCCACCACACCCGAGTCATCGCGAAAATCGCCCTGCACCACCAGGCCGGGATTGAACTCGATATTGCGTTCCGCCAAAGCGCGCTGATAGCCCTGCAGCCGCGCGATCGAATCGCCCATATGCGGTGGCCCGGCAATATGCGCGATGGCGACGTGGCCCAGGTCAAGCAAATGGCAAGTTGCCTGGTAGGCAGCGTGTTCGTTATCCAGTTGCAGATACACCGCGTTGTCACGCACCACGCGATGCCCCATGGTCACCATCGGCACGCGCTCGGCAAAGCGGGTGAGCAAATCGTCGGGAATCGCGCCAGTCAGCACAATCAGCCATCGACCGGCCGCCGCGCCAGCATGGTCAGGCGCTGGATTTCCTCGTCGGCATTCCAGTGGCCGCTGGCAAAGATGGGCGCAAACCCGGTGCCCACCAGACCATCTTCCACGCCTTGCAGAATCTCGTTGTAGAACGGACTGGAAATATCCTGGGTCAGCACGCCGATGGTCATGGTGCGCCCGCGCGCCAACCCTTGCGCCATGGCATTGGCTGGAAATTGAGCGCAGCATGGCGCTTTCGACGGCGGCGCGCTTGGCTGATCGACCCGCGCGGTGCCGTTGAGTATGCGCGACACCGTACTGGGCGAAACGCCGGCAGCCGCGGCCACCTGCGCCAGAGTGACAGGAGAAGTATTCATGCGCCGATTCTTGGCGCAGCGCAGCAGCGCGTCAAGCAAACGCCGCGACGTGACGGCCGGGTTTTGGCGTTTGAATCTTTTACGAGACATGCAAGCTTCTAGCTGCGGCTTTGCTGCGCCGCCAGTTGCAGGGCAACTGTGGTCAAGGCGGCATAGACCGCACCGATCTCGGGCGCCAGTTGTTGGGTCAGGGCTTGCTCGGCCTGCAGAATGGCGTGATCGCCGCGTGCGGCAGGCCCGGTCAGCGCTTCCACCGTGCCGCGCGCAGCGATATTGGTCAGTGTGCCTTGCACCAGGGGCTGCAAGGCCGGCCATGCGGCCGCACGCGGCAAACCCGCCGTCTCCATGCATTGCAGCGCGGTATCGATTAAAGCCACCAGATGATTACAGGCCAGAACGGCGCCAGCGTGATACAGCAATTTATGTTCAGCCTGCAGGGCAAACCACTGCCCGCCGATCGCCTCGAAGATGGGCTGCAGCACCGCCAGCGCAGCGGTATCCCCTTCGCCGCCACACCAAGTGCCAGCAAAACTGGCGGCCGCGGCGAGCGGCTCGGCAAAGGATTTGAGCGGATGCACGCTGGCAATGTGCACACCCTGTTCGCGTAAGGGGGCCAGCACCGTACTGGCGGTCGCCCCGCTGCAATGGAACAGCACGTCGCCGGGCCGCAACACGCGCGCAGTGGCAAG
>BBFD01000549.1 GCA_001313065.1 Silvimonas sp. JCM 19000 | reverse complement strand
CAGGCATCGGGCAGGATATTGCTCAGGATGGCGGGGCGCGGCCCGTGCCATGGTGCGGCCCAGTCCGCCTGTAGCGGATCAAACTGCGCGCCCAGCTGTAGATCGTGCGCCAGGGCGGCGATCAAACCGGCGTTGGCGCCCTGGCCATCGCCCACCGGAAAACGCGCCAAAGCCTGCAAGGTATCGCGCCGCTGCCGCCCCTGCGGCGATACGCCAAAGATATGCAGACCATCGCGGATTTGCGCTTCTTTCAGCTCGCACAACCAGGCGTCGACGCGGGTCAGTAGCGCATCCTCATCCGCGTCCGGCGCAGCCATGCTCAGTTCTTCGTGCAGCTTGTTGTGCTTGATGGCCTGCAGGATGGTCTGGCGCAGCAAGCGGGCGCGGCGCGGGTCGACCATCAAGCTTCGTAATATTCGTCGACCTGACGTTCCAGATCCTGCAGCGGGCCATAGTTTTCGGCGCGAGTCAGCGGCGGCATCAGATGGTCGATGATGACCGCCTGTGCGCGCCGTTTGGCCTGGCAGCCTTCGCCCGGATCGTTGACGATAAACGGGTACAGATGTGGCAAAGGGCCGAGGATGAGATCGGGCCAGCAAACGGGGCTGAGCGCGACGCTTTTGCCCGGCAGCCATTCCAGATTGCCGTGCTTGCCCAAGTGGATGACGGCATCGATTTGCCAGTGCTGCCGCAACCAGAAATAGAAGGCAGATAGGCATGCGGCGGCACCAGCTCGGCATCGTGGTAGCTGGCGTAATCGGCCTCGCCCCGGGAACGCGACGGCTGGATGCCGACAAACACATGCCCGCAGCGCCAACCGGCAATCACAAGCGTTCTGGCGCAAGCTGGGGTCGGCGTGGGGCTCGCCCCAGCGCGCGTCGATGGCGGCTTTGATCTCTGGCGGCAGCAGCGCCAGTTGTGCCAGGTAATCACTGAGCGCATAGCTTTGCAATGCCGGGCGCAGGGCGCGGGTGTCGGGGTCGTTGGTAACGCCTTGGGTAAGCTGCGCAATCAGCGCGTCGCCATCACGTGGCAAGTCACCGATCTGATAGCCCTGGTCCGCCAGCATCTGCAATACGCCCAGCGCCGAAGCGGGCGTATCCAGCCCGACGCCGTTACCGATGCGGCCTTCGCTCATCGGGTAGTTGGCGAGGATCAGCGCGAGTTTTTTTTCGGCATTGGGCTGGGTGCGCAGCCGACACCAACGCTGCGCCAGCGCCACCACAAAATCGATGCGCTCCAGGTCGGGCTGGTACTGCACCACATCAACCTGGGTGTGCGGGCAATGGTAGGCCAGGCCTTTAAAGCTGATGGCCCGCGTGATGATGCGGCCATCGACTTCGGGCAGCGCCACATGCATGGCGATATCGCGCGAGTTCAGGCCATGGTTGTCGGTTTGCCACGCTTCGCGGTTGCTGCCGGACAGGATGACTTGCAGCACCGGCGCGTCGCCAAACAGATCCAGCGGGGCGGGGTCATCGTGGCCTGGCCCGGTTTGCAACGCACCGGCCGCGAAGGCGGTGGTATTCAGCACCAGCGCCACATTCTGCTCATTGCACAGCTGGCGCTTGACTTGCTGGCTGATCGCATCCTTCAACGAGGTGACCGCCAGCGGCAGCGGGTTGAGGCCGGCCGCCAGCAGCGCATCAATCAGCGCATCAAACACGGCGGTATTGGCCGCTTGCAGATGCGCTTTGTAAAACACCAGCGCCACGGTCGGCGCGTGGGCGTGCCAGCGCGTTTGCCAGTCGGCCACACTGGCTTGCTGCACACCGGGCAGATAGATAGACGCGGCGGGCAAGG
>BBFD01000548.1 GCA_001313065.1 Silvimonas sp. JCM 19000 | reverse complement strand
CTGGTCGCCGCGGGTTTTGCGCGCGGGCATGGGCGCGCATTTTGCCCTGGAGATTGTCGAGCGCACCGATCTGCTGGCCGCCGCCAGCCAGTTTAACGGCCGCATCGCCGCCTTGATGCTCGACGCGCCGTTGATTTGTATGAAAGCGATCTGCGTGGCGATGTTGCCCTGGTGATGGGCGCGGAAGGTCAGGGCGTGAGTACCGAACTTGAAGCTGCCGCCACGCTGCGCCTTAAAATCCCGATGCAACCGGGTATCGAATCACTCAACGTCGGCCACGCCGCCGCCATCTGCCTGTACGAACGCGTGCGCCAGAGCCGCGTATAATCGCGCGTCTGTTGCGCCCGCCAGGATCGTCACCATGTCCGCACCGTCTGAAAGCTTTTACGTGCCCGCCACGCTGCCACTGCGCTGGTCCAGCCAGCCGGGCCAAAGCGCGCTTGAGGCGACGCGTTATCTGCAAGTGCTGATGCTGCTGGAGCATCCGGAAGGCGACGAGCCTGATCCGATGCAGCGACGGCTGGATTTGCAGCTGTTGTGGCTGGGGCGCCTGCTGACGCCGCAACTACCGTCGCACGCGGACGTGCAATTCGGGCTGGATGATCTGGTCTGGACGTCAGCGCAAGCGTTGCTGGCCGGGCAGCAAGGCTGGCTGGATGTATCACTCAGCATGAATTTGCCTATTTGCTGAGCCTGCCGCTGGAAATCAGCGCCGCCGAGCCGCAAGGTGACACCTGGCAAATCCGCGCCCGCTACCTGTGGCCGCAACCAGCCCTGCGCGAGGCGTTTGAACGCGTGCTGTTCAGCCGCCATCGCGTGCATATCCGTTCTTTGCGTGGAGCAAGTCTTGATTCTTGATGCCGTACCCGCCGCCTGGCAACCGTTGCTGCAATCGCTGCGACACGATCCCGCTTTGCTGGCGCTGTCTGATTTTCTGGAAGCCGAAGCCACCGCCGGCAAGGCCATCTATCCGCCGCGCGAACATTGGTTTGCCGCGCTGGAACATACCCGACCCGACGCCGTGCGCGTGGTGATCCTGGGGCAAGACCCGTATCACGGACCGGGCCAGGCGCACGGCTTGAGCTTTTCGGTGCCGCCCGGTGTGCGCATGCCGCCGTCGCTCAACAACATCTGGAAAGAACTGGCGCGCGATTTTGGTCTGACGCCGCCGCAACACGGCACGTTAACGCGCTGGGCCGAGCAGGGCGTGTTGCTGCTGAACACGGTGTTGACGGTCGAAGCCAACAAGGCCGCATCGCATGCCAAACGCGGTTGGGAAATCCTGACCGACACCCTGATCCGCGAACTGGCCGCGCGTGAAACCGGCGTGGTGTTCTTGTTGTGGGGCAGCCACGCGCAGAAAAAAAGCCGCGCTGATCGACCGCCAGCGCCACTGCGTGCTGGAATCGGTACACCCCTCGCCGCTGTCCGCCTATCGCGGCTTTATCGGCTGCGGCCACTTCAGCGCCGCCAACCAGTACTTGCAACAACACGGCCGCGCGCCCATCGACTGGGCGATCTGATGCCGCCCAACGTCTGTCCGAAGAAAGCATAGGGTGGGTCTAGACCCACCACCCAAAGCCATTTGCCAGTAGTGCGGAGCTTGGCAAGCCACTCTGGGTGGTGGGTCTAGACCACCCTATGAGACAGCGGTTACATCACTGGGCCAGGTTTAGCTGATATTGCGTCAGCGACGTCACCGGGTCTGGCGTGGTGCTGTACACGCTCAGGTTGGTCACGCCATGCGCCGCTGCCAGCGCCAGGCTGCCGGCCACGCTGCTGAACACCACCGGGCCGGACGGCGTTG
>BBFD01000547.1 GCA_001313065.1 Silvimonas sp. JCM 19000 | reverse complement strand
CGGGCTGGTTGTTCGACGGCCCGGTGGTGACCTCGGCGCGGGGCACGGCCGCCGAGCCGATTGCCGAGTTTGCCCTGGCGACGATTTTTGCCGCCGCCAAACATTTGCCGGATGCGTGGATCCATCAAGCCAGCGACTGGAAATGGCAACCGGTAACGCTGTTGCAAGGCAGCACGCTGGGCATCTTCGGCTTTGGCGCCATCGGCCAGGCGCTGGCACGCAAGGCCTTGGCGCTGGGCTTCAAGGTGATCACCGTGCGCCGCACCGATGCCGAACCGAAGTGCCCGGCGTGCAACGCGTGGCCGATATTGGCGCGCTGTTTGCCCAGGCTGACCACGTGGTGCTGGCGGCACCGGCCACCGCCGCCACACGCCATATCGTCAACGCTCAAGTATTGGCGCAGGCCAAACCCGGTTTGCATCTGGTGAACGTGGCGCGCGGCAGTCTGATCGACGACGACGCGCTGTTGGGCGCATTGGCCGCGGGCAAGATCGCGCTGGCCTCGCTGGACGTCACCGAGCCCGAACCACTGCCGGCCGACCATCCGTATTACTCGCATCCGCGCGTGCGTTTGTCACCGCATACGTCCGCGATTTCGCCGGGGATTTTTTTTGCCAACCTGGCCGATCGCTTTATCCAGAATCTGCAGGCCTGGCGCAGCGGCGCCACGTTAACCGACGTGGTCGATCCGCAACGCGGCTATTAACCGAACAACCCAGGAAAACCGTCATGAGCACCGCCACCCTCGAACGTCCGCGTCCCTCGGTCTACGGCTTTGCCAAAGACAACAATCCGTTTCGGCTGAAGAGCGTGCCGACCGCACCCACCATTGAGCCGAACGCCTGCATCGCAAGCAACGGCTGGCCGCGTCGTTCCGCCTGTTTGCGCTGTATGGCTACGACATGGGCGGCGCAGGCCATATCACCGCGCGTGATCCGGAATGGCCCGACCATTTTTGGGTTAACCCGGTCGGCGTGTATTTCGGCCATATCCGCGTGTCCGATTTGCTGCTGGTTAACCACCACGGCGACATCGTGCAAGGCGAGGGCCAGTTGAACCGTGCCGCGTTTGCCATCCATAGCCAGCTGCATATCGCGCGGCCTGATGTGGTGGCCGCTGCGCATGCGCACTCGCTGTACGGCAAGGCGTTTTCGTCGTTGGGCAAATTGCTGGAACCGATCACGCAGGATGCGTGCGCCTTCTACGACAACCACGTGCTGTTCGACGATTACACCGGCGTGGTGCTGGATACCAGCGAAGGCAAACGCATTGCCGCCGCGCTGGGCCACAAGAAGGCCGCCATCCTGCAAAACCACGGCATTTTGACGGTGGGCGAAACGGTGGAAGCGGCCGTGTGGCGCTATATCGCGATGGATGATGCTGCGCGTACGCAGTTGATTGCCGAAGCGGCGGGCACGATCAAACCGCTATCGCATGAAGTGGCCTTGCACACGGCAGGCCAGGTCGGCGGCGAGGTGGGTAGCTGGTTCAGCTTCCAGCCGCTGTGGGATCGCGTATTGCGCGATCAGCCTGATTTTCTGGAGTAACCGCCATGACGCTCGCGCTCAATTTCGCCTTGCCTTCGCTGACGCCACCGGTCTCCGGCTCGCGCGTTAAACGCTGGGGCCGCAGTGGTTATGCCGTGTCGTTTGCATTGCACGGCGTGGCGGCGGCGTTGGCGCTGGCGTGGACGTTTCACCATATCGAACCGGCTGCGCCCGTCGATAAGCCGATAGAACTGGTGATCGAAAAAAAACCGCAACCCGAACCGCCTAAACCGAAAGAAATTGTGCCGCCCAAGCCGCAGCCCTTGCAGCCGCCGTTGCC
>BBFD01000546.1 GCA_001313065.1 Silvimonas sp. JCM 19000 | reverse complement strand
CCAGCACCAGCCGCGCTTGCAAGGCGCTGCCACTGCCCGCCGCCTGCAGCAATTGCCAGCGGCGCAAGCGGGCCACCGGGGTGATGGCGGCCCAATCCGGCTCCGGCAGGGTGGCCAAGGCCAACGCAAAGGTCGGCCACGCTTTTTTTTGCGCATCGCCGTGCAACTGGGTCAGCAAGGTCTGGATGGCAGTATCGAGTTCGGCCCCGGCCGCGAGCATGATGATTTCTTGCTCAAAGCGGCTCAGGCCCAGTCGTTGCGCCAGGCGTTCCAGCGCCGGTGGCGTGATGCGCCAAGTGGGCGGCAACGGAGAACTGCCATCGGCGCGCCTTTAAATACAGCGCCAGATCGCTCAGCGCGGCATCGAGCGCGCGCTGGTTGGCAGCAAAATCGCGGCTGGCACTCATGGCGTAAGCACCGGCCCGGCAAACTGGCCATCCGCGCCCAAGGTCAACGGGCTGATGCCCGCATCCACCTGCAAGCGCGCCAGATAACTCCCCTGCACGATTTGCTGGAATTCAATGTTGACGCTGGCGGTGCTATCCGCCGGGGCGACAATGCCATTGCCCGCGCTGGCGCTGAAACTGTAGGCCCGCGGCGCATGCCCTGCTGGCGGATTGATCTGGTTGAGCAACAGCCGCACGCGCTGCCGATTGCCGATGCGTGGCACCGCCGTGGCGGTGATGACGCCGCTGCGATAAGTCACGCCATCGATCACGCTGCTGCTGGCGCCCGCTTGCACGGCAAAGCTCGCCGCCGGGTTGAGTACAAAGGCGGCCAGATTGGATTCCTGCCCGCCCTGCACTTGCGGCGGCGTACCCATAAACATCGGGTGCACAATCTGCAGCGTGCACACCCCTGCGCGCAAGGTGGCGGGGATGCCGGGCGTGGGCGCAGGCAGCGCCAGACCAAAGCTCAGCGTGTCGCGATCGGCATGCGTGACGGCGCTGGCGTATTCATCGCCGTTGACCAGCACACTCAGCGTGGTCGCATCCAGCTGCGTGCCGCTGACGTTGAGCACGCTGTCCGGCAGGATGGGCTCGCTCAAGCTGCTGCCCGCCATCACCTGATCAATACGCGGCGCGCTTAGCGGCACCACGTACAGATTGCGCCGCCGCACCGGCAACGGTGTGCGCGTGCTGCGTGGCGTTTGCGTGAGCAAAAACGCTGACCACATACGCCGCGCTCGGCCGTGCGGGCGTCTGCAATGCGGCCCAGATGCGCGACAGTTCGTCATCCGTCAGATTTAGCGCGACGATGCGCAACTGTTCAATCTGCTCCGCCAGCCCGGCCAGCTGCAACTGACCGGGAATATCCGGCTTGCTGGCATCGGGCTTGAGTGCAGCGCGGATGGCATCGCGGCCAAGGCCGGGGGTGTCATGCAGGGTCTGCATGGCCACGCCCAACATGGCTTCGGCATGAAAATCGGCCACACCATACGCGCCCAGCAAAAAAGTGCAGATCCAGCGCCAGCGGCGGATTGCTGATGCGGTCGCCGCGCGCATCGCGACTGGGCAAGTCCTGGTTAAACCAACCGGGATTGCGCATCTGGTTATACAAAAACAGATTGAGTTGATCGATCTCGCTGTCGGCCGAAATCCGTTCCGGCGCAATGCAACTGACGTTGATGGTCTGCACGCCCAGCAAGTCATCCAGCTTGATGGCGCTAAACCCGTTCTGGATGATTTGCTGCAACACGGCCGCGGTGGCCGCCATCCCTAGCGCGGTGGTCATGCGCGTCTCCCGCTGCGAGTTTGCAGATAGTCATCCAGCGATTGCGCCGCGGGTTTGGGCGCGGTGGCGGCCGCCTGGTTGGCGCAGCGGGTACGGCGCGTTCGG
>BBFD01000545.1 GCA_001313065.1 Silvimonas sp. JCM 19000 | reverse complement strand
AGACCGAGTACTTGCATGGCCGCGGCATCGCCTGCCCTGCGCGCTCCCGCAGCCAGGCCAGCACGGCAGGAGCGTTCAGCACCGTGGCGCGGTCTGTATTGCCGTAAAACCTGGTCAGCTCGGTGACCGCGTCGGCGTCCGCGCTTTCGCGCAGAAGGTGCACGCCACGGGGCAGGTTGACGTCGGTACCACGCCCGTGCAGCAACATGGACCAAGGCGGGATGTGCCCGGCACCAGACCTTGCGCGGCGGAACGGCTCAGATAGCCATAGGCGCGAGCATCGTCGCGTGCAACACCATTGCCCGTCAGATAGATCCGCCCCAGGTAGTACAAGGCCCAGGGTTCGTTCTGGGCCTCGGCGCGGGACAGCCATTTGAGGGCCTCGGCGGTATTCTTGCTGGCGTGCCTGCCGTACAGATAGCAGATGCCCAGCTCGGTCTGGGCCACAGAATAGCCGGCTTCGGCGGCTTTGGTGGTCCAGTCCAGACCGGTTTGTTCGCTCCTCGGCACGCCTTCACCTTGCCAGTACATTTGCCCGATCACCGAGCCGGCGCGCGGATAATTGTTATTCCACGCGCGCTGCAGCCACTCCATGGCTTTGGCATAGTCCATCGGTACATGGGTGCCGCCGCGATAGTCCACGCCGAGGACGTAGGCTGCGTGGCCCGAGTTTTTTTTGTTGGCGGCCTGTTGCAGCAAGGCGAGGGCCCCCGGCACGTCTCGCGGCAGGTCAACCCCATCGAATTTGCGTTGCGCCACGATCCCCATCGAATTCAAGTCCCCGACCGTCACGCCGCGCTGGCCCAGTCCAGGCTTTTGGCGGGATCGTGCGGCACCAGGTCGCTGCTGTAATACAACCATGCAAGGCGGCTGAACGCCTGCGGCAGCCCCTGCGCAGCGGCTTTTTTCGGCCCACTGCCTGCCTTGCTCGGCGTCTTTGCGCACACCGACGCCCTCGAAATAGAAATCAGCGGTGAGCAACTGGCTTTCGGCGTCGCCGAGTTCGGCCGCTTTTTGATAAGCGCGGGCAGCCGCAACGCTATCCTGGCTTTTGCCCATCAAACCGTAGCGTGACCAACTGCCGAGCCAACGCCACGCCACGATGGGATTGCTGTTGATGCCGCGCTCGGTCCAGCGCCGTGCTTGTTGCAGATCAACCGCCACGCCCTTGCCCAGTTCGTAATCTACGCCCAGCAACAGGCAGGCAATGGTCGCACCCTGGTCGGCGGCGCGTTGTTCCCAGGCAAAGATTTCGCTGGCCGATGCCGCATGCTGCGCCTCCAGCACGATGCCATAGTCGGCCTGCGCCCCGGCCAGACCTTGCTCGGCGGCTTTGCGATACCAGACCAGCGCCTGGTCCTTGTCTTCTTTCAGGCCGTATTGGCCAAAATCGTAAGCACGGCCCAGTTTGTATTGCGACACCGCATCACCTTGCCCGGCTTTGCGCCGCAAGGTATCGAGCGGCGTGCTTGGCGTTGTGGCAGTGATTGCGTGGAACAAGGTGCTGCTATCAAGGTCATCGGCTTTGGGCAGCGACTGGCTGCCTGCTGCCCACGCCGCATCCGCCAGCAACATCAGCCGGCGGCAACGGCTGCAAAATAAAGACGCATAAATCATGGCGGCTGCGGCCGCTCTCTCCCGACGAGCAAGTCATGTGGTGGCGGTTGCCACAACGTGTGTCATTGTTACAAAGCCGCCGCGGGAATGCCCACAATGCTTGCGCAGCCGTGGTGGTTTTCCAACAGCTGGCGTAATGCGTGGTAATGATTTAGCCGATTGCTTGCGCTGGGGCGCAGGCCGGGTTCAGCCAGGCAGGGCCTCAGCCGCAATGCGGTAGCTGATGGCCTGCG
>BBFD01000544.1 GCA_001313065.1 Silvimonas sp. JCM 19000 | reverse complement strand
CTACATACATCTGGCCGTGGTCAGCCTGCTCGGTGGCACCGCCGGCCAGTGCCAGGTAATCGCCAATCTGCTTGCCTGATCGAAGGCGAACGCGCCGTGGCGGTTATACACCTCGCCCACGACGGCCACCGTCGACGGCAGCGGCGGCACGTAAAAGCGATCGCCATCTTCCAGCGGCAGGGCCGGCAAGGCTTGCAAGGCGCTGGCATCGGCGGCAACGCCTAACACAATGCGCCGGTGGCCTTTTGCGTTGCCAGGCGCCGCAACATTTGTTCGTTGGCTTGCTGTTGCACGCGGGCTTCGGCTGCCGTGTTGCTATCCGCACTGGCGGCGGCGGTTTGTTCGGCCGACTGGCGCTGGTTTTGCATATTCAGCTCATCCAGCATGCGATCAAGTTCGCGTTGTTGCTGTTGCTGGATGCTGGGACGGGTGAATTCGGCGGCATACAACCAGCCGCGCTGGCTCAGGCCGCCAATACGCGCGACCAGATCGCGTAGCGTTTCGCCCGGCCGCACTTCATAGATACCCGGCACGGCGACTTCGCCTTCCAGCCGCACATAGCGTGATTTGTCATCGCTGCGGGCCTCGATATCGGCGCGCGAAAACACATGCACGATATCGTCCGGCTGTAGCGCCAGATCGGCCGCGGGCACATGGTCGATGGCCTGTGCCAGATCAAAAGGCAGCAGCTTGCGGCTTAAGGTTTGCGGATCAAGCCGTTCGATGGTGGCGTAATGCCAGTTGATCTCATCCACTGCCGCCGTCAGATTGCGGCGCAAGGTGCTGGCCTCGGCGTTGGCCGTGCGGGCCGGTGGATCACGCCGCAGCCAGAAGGCGGGGTCGAGCAACATGTCGCGATTGGTGATCAGATCGCTCACGTGCATGCCCGGCACCCACGCCCGGCGCACCGGCTGCGCCACATTGCCGCGCAACGCCACGGATTGCCCCACCTGGCCGGACAAATGATAAAACCGCACGATATCGCCCGGCTTGAGCGGATAGCTCGCCAGTCCGGCCAGGGGCACGCTCTCGAGTACACGCTTTTGCTGCGCCTCGATGCGTTCCACCGACACCGGCCGGTCCAGCACTTCGGTGGCGGCGCCACCGGTCATGTCCAGCAACTGCTGCAGCGTTTCTTGCGGCAAGGCTTCGTAGATACCCGGCTGGCGTACCGCCCCCAGTAGCGCCACTTGCGCACCCGCGGCCGGCACATGAATCACATCGCCCGCTTGCAGCATCACATCGCCGCGCTTGTCGCCGCGCAACAGCAATTCATACAGATCAAGCGTGCGTACCACCACGCCGCCGCGCTTGAGTTGCACCTGGCGCAGACTGCCATTGGCGCTGGGGCCGCCGGCGGCATACAGGGCATTCACGATGGTGGACAGTGAACTGACGCTCACGCTGCCCGGATGGCGCACAAAACCCACCACAAACACCTGCTGTTGTTTCAGTTGGCCCATGCTGACGGCCAGATCGAAATCATGAAACACCTTGCCGATTGCCGCATCCAGATGGCGCTTGAGCGATCCAAACGGCACGCCCACCACATGGATGGCGCCCACGCGTGGGATAAACACGGCGCCGGTGCGATCGACGGTGAGCGCCAGGTCCGCTTCCAACTGGCCCCAGATACGCACATTAAAGGTGTCGTTCACGCCCAGCAGATAATCGGCGGGCACGGCCACGGCGTCTGCGGTAAAGCCGTTTTGTGCCCCGGCATTGAACAGATCGAGACCATAAACCGGCAGGTATTGATCCACGGTCTGGCACAGATAGCGCTGCAATGTCAGTTCGGGGTGATTGCAATCGCCGGGGGTGGCGGGCCTGGGCGCGACCGGCGCCACTGCGGGCG
>BBFD01000543.1 GCA_001313065.1 Silvimonas sp. JCM 19000 | reverse complement strand
CGCGGCCCGATCAACGCCATGCGCGCAACGCCGACGCCCTGGCGCTGGCGGCGCTGGTGCAGGAATATCCGGGGACTGAACTGAATATCGAAGGCTATCCGTCGCGTGAATTCCTGGACGTGGTGCTGCAAGCACGCCCCGCGCAATGCACGCTGGTGCCGGACGAACCGGGCCAGCTCACTTCGGACCACGGCTGGAATATTGCCGCGCGCATGGATTTGCTCAAAGCCGTGGTGGCCGAACTCAATGCGGCGGGCATCCGCGTGAGTTTGTTTGTTGACCCCGACCCGGCGCAGATCGCCCTCGCCCCGCAAACGGGTGCCGCGCGCGTTGAGCTATACACCGAAGAATACGCGTTGCATTACGGCCAGCCCGACAGCGCCGCCATCCTTGCGCGTTATGCGGTGGCGGCGCAGTGCGCGCTGGAACATGGCCTGGGGCTGAATGCCGGGCATGATCTGAACCTGCACAACCTCGGCGGTTTTCTCAAGGCGGTGCCGGGTGTCGATGAAGTCTCGATCGGCCACGCGTTAACAGTCGAAGCACTGGAAACCGGTTTTGCTGAAGTCATCCGCCGCTACGTGGCGATCTGTACTCAATAAGGAAGCGTCATGCTCAAGCACATCGCAATATCCGGACTGGTCGCGATGTGCGGCCTGGCCCACGCGGAAGAAGTCGGCTCGGTGGATACCGCGTTTCAGCTGATCGGGCCGGATCACAAGATTGTGGTCGAGGCGTTTGATGATCCAGCCGTCAGCGGCGTTAGTTGTTATATCTCGCGCGCCAAAACCGGGGGCATTAGCGGCGCGGTCGGCCTGGCCAAAGACCCGTCGCGCTTTTCGGTGGCGTGTCGCCAGGTGGGCGCGATCAAGTTTCTGCACCCCATCCCCAAGCAGGAAGAAGTATTCAAGCAAAGCGCGTCGTTTATCTTCAAACACGTGCGCGTGGTGCGCATCGCCGACGCCAAACGCAGCACGCTGGTGTATCTGACGTACTCGGACAAGGTCATCGACGGCAGCCCGGATAACTCGCTGACGGCGGTACCGGTGACCGGACAAGCCATCCCGGTCAAATAAAAGGCGCGGCATAGGGTGGGTCAAGACCCACCACTCAAAGCCATATGCAGATGCTGCGGCGTGCTGCTCTGCCACTTTGATCGCAGTGCCGCTTGATTCCATGCCGGACGATATCCGATTTACTTTCGAATAACGTACGCCGCAGGGCGCGATGCGCACTCAGGTATCTAAGTTCATCTCTACGACTTTGAATGGTGGGTCTTGACCCACCCTATGGCAGCGGTTCGATCCTGGCAACGGGGTTGGGCTGGTTGATCCAGTCGACAAATTCATCGGCCAGCTGCTGCCCGGCGTTCAAAGCGGTTTTCCACGCGGCGATACGTTCACTGTCGCGGCCGTTAAACCGGGCAAAGTCTTTGCGGCTGGGAATACGCTGGCCCGGCAGTTGCGCCACAAACTCAGCCGTCGGCGCCAGCACCAGCGTGCGCTCCAGCCAGGCGGCTTTGCGCCACGGCAGAAACTGGTCCAGCCAGCCGTGGTGATGCGCTGGGTAAAGTGCGGCAGCAACATCAAACCTTGCGGCTCGGCCAGTGCCAGATCCATGTGGTAATCGATCAGCCCGCCATCCAGATAAGTGCCGCGCGGCGCACCGGGGATGTCGCGTACGGCTTCCAGCACGCCGGGAATGGCCCCGCTGGCCAGCAAAGCAGCCGGCAAATTAGCGGGCTGCAGCGGCACTGCGGTATTGCCGAAACCATCATCGATAAACTGTGCGGGCTGGCGGCCCGGCATGGAAGGTGACGCGCTGCAGCCAGCCGCCCAGATGCCGCCGCGCGCGCGCGTTGGCC
>BBFD01000542.1 GCA_001313065.1 Silvimonas sp. JCM 19000 | reverse complement strand
GGCGTGGCGGCCCAGGCCGGAAAGGCGGCTTTGGCGCTGGCGACGGCGGCGGCCACTTCTTCGCTGCTGGCCAGGCTAACGCGGCCGCTGACTTTGCCTTCGGCCGGGCAAAACACTTCGCCAAAACGATCGGATAGTCCAGCGACGGCCTGGCCGTTAATCCAGTGGCCAGCCAGCGTCAGTTGTTGCAAATCTTGATTGGAAGTCATGCTTTTGCCTTGGGCTCAGGTATTGGGAACGCTGCGGATCAGGTGGCGCAGGCATTCGGTCATGGTTTCAATTTCAGTGGGCGTAGCATAAACGGCGGGCCCATTGCCACGGTATCGCCCGTAACGCGGAACAAATGCCCTTGTTGCAAACCCGCCTCAAACACGCGATAGCCGCGCAAGCCCGGCTGGCCGGCAATGGGCGCCAGATCAACCGCTGCGGCCAGGCCCATATTGCGGATATCGGTAACGCTGGCTTCGTCGCCCAAGGCATGCACGGCGTTTTCCAGCACGGGTTCCAGCTCGCGCGCATGTTGCAGATGGCCTTCCGACTCGATCAGATCAAGCACGGTATTGCCCACGGCGGTTGCCAGCGGGTGGCCGGAATAGGTATAGCCGTGCATGAATTCGACTGCGTGCGCCGGTCCGGTCATAAACGCCTGGTAGATTTCCGGACGCACAATCACGCCACCCAAGGGCACGACACCGTTAGTAATGGTTTTGGCAAAGCAGATCATGTCGGGCGTAACGCCAAAGCGCGAAGCGGCAAACCAGTCGCCAAGCCGGCCAAAGCCGCAAATCACTTCATCAAAAAATCAGCAGGATGCCGTGGCGCGTGCAGATATCGCGCAGACGCTGCAAATAACCTTCGGGCGGGGCCAGCACGCCAGTGGAACCCGCCATCGGCTCGACAATCACGGCGGCAATCGACGAGGCATCATGCAAAGCCACCAGCCGTTCCAGCTCGTCCGCCAGATGCGCGCCCCATTTGGGCTGACCGCGGCTGAATGCCATCTCCGACAGATTATGGGTATGCGGCAAATGGTCGACGCCATTGAGCATCAGCGGTGCAAACATCTTGCGGTTGGCCACCATGCCACCGACCGAGACCCCGCCAAACCCCACGCCGTGATAGCCGCGTTCGCGCCCGATCATGCGAAAGCGCGTGGCTTCGCCACGTAGACGGTGATAGCCGACTGCAATCTTGAGCGCGGTATCGATCGATTCCGAGCCCGAATTGGTAAAGAACACGTGCTCCAGACCAGCCGGGGCCCGTTCAGCGATGCGCTCGGCCAGGCGTAAGGTCTGCGGATTGGAAAACTGGAAACCGGTGCCGTAATCCAGCGTTTCGGCCTGACGTTTAAGCGTTTCTACAATTGCCGGATGGGCATGCCCCAGCGGCGTGCACCATAAGCCAGACAAGCAATCGAACAGCGTCTGGCCCGCTGCATTCTGGTAATACGCGCCTTTGCCCGAGACCAGCGTGCGCTGCGTCGGGTCCGTTTTAAACGCGCGGTTGCCGGTAAACGGCAACCAGGCGGCGTCGGCGGTGATAACGGGGGTGTCGTGCGTGGTGCCCATGCGCTGCTCCTGTCGAATGTTTGCCAGACTAAAACCGATGCCCGCCATTGCCTATATACAGTCCGCCGGTTAAGCGCTGGCGCTGTGCATATCAAAGCGGCAATACAGTTGCGATGCCACGGCCAGATTGCTGGAGCGGGATGCAATCTGGCAGAGTAGGCAACATTAATCTGTATATAAACAATTGCCATGACCGAATCGCTTGCGCTACGCCTCGACCCCGACCACGCCCTCCCCCTGGTCAGCCAGTTGCACGATGCCCTGGCGCGCCGCATAGACAGTGGCGCGCTGCGCCCCGGC
>BBFD01000541.1 GCA_001313065.1 Silvimonas sp. JCM 19000 | reverse complement strand
CGCGTCGAGCGGGGAGCGATGGCGCCTAGCCAGCGCAGCACATCGCTGGCTTGCTGGCTTTCAAACACGGAATCCTTGTCCGACAAATACACGCTGGGCACACCGCGGCGTTGCAAAGCGCGGCGCATCAGCGCGGCTTCTTTGCCGTTACGCACCAGCACGGCCAGATCGGCGGGTTGCAGCCGCACAACGCTGCCATCCGGATGGACAAAGCCGACGGCGGGATCATTCAGCAAGCTCACCATATGCTCGGCGCACACCTCGGCATAACGGCGCGGTGTGGCGGTGCTGGTCAGCAAGGCGGTGCTATAGGCAAAGGTCAGCGCGGGCAGCGGGCCATCACGGCCCACCAGCACTTCGCGCCGACCTTGCGCATCGACCCGATCAAACGGCAAGGGGTTGTCGCTAAGCAAATCATTGCGGAAACGGAAGGCGCCAGCGGGCCAGCGCGTTTCGGCGTAATGGAACAAACGGTTAGCGGCAGCCACCAGCTTCGGCCGAACGGAAATTGCGCGTCAACACATAATGCCGTCCGCGCGTGGCGCGCCGGGCCGCCAGATAGCTGTGGATATCGGCCCCACGAAAGCCATAGATCGATTGCTTGGGGTCGCCAATCAAAAACAGTCCGCTCTGTGCCGCGTTATCGGCCACGCGATACAGCGCATCAAAAAAAATGCGGTATTGCAGCGGCGAGGTATCCTGGAATTCGTCGATCAGCGCCACCGGATACTGCTTGATGATCTGGGCGCGCAAAGCCGGACCGTTGTCGCCGCGCAAGGCGGCGTCGAGCCGCCGCAACATGTCTTCAAAACCAAAACTGCCGCTTTGTTTTTTTGAGTTGCTGCATGCGGCGCTCGATCCAGTCGGCGGCGTGTAACAACCAGTCGGCATTCATTTTTTTCAAGGCGGGCGGCGGCGTCCAGCCAGCATTCGATGGCATGGCAGGCCGGATGATCCAGCACCGCGGTATCGGCCAGGCTGCCCGCTTTGCTGAACTTGCGGCCGGCGGGCGTGAGTTTGCCCAGCCATTCTTTGGCTTTGGCGTGGTTGAGCACGCCGCTTTCGGCCCAGACCCGCACGCTATCCATGCGCATCTCAAACGGGGTGTTCTTGTGGTTGTACGAACTGGTTGCCAGCCAGCCTTGGTCACGCGCGCTGGTCCAGGCCCGCTGCAAGGCGGCGGCATCATTGCTCCAGCTGTGGCGGGCGGCCAGCGCGAGGCGGCAACCTGCCGGGTTTGCTCGGCCAGCGTGGTAAAGAAAGCGGCGTCGCCGGGCGCGCGCTCGTTCAGGCGTAACACCGGCTGCAGCTTCTTTGCCAGTTGCGCCGGGCTGCTGGCCATGCTCAGGATCATCTCGAGCGCGGCGGCATCCAGCCGGTACACATGTTCGCGCCAGTAATCGCGCGTGGCATCCAGTTGCAGCTCGGTTTCGTCCTGCAGCAGCTGTTCGTTGAACAGGCTGCCGCTATCGAACGCATGCTCGCGCAACATGCGCTGACACCAGGCGTCGATGGTAAACACAGCGGCTTCATCCATGCCTTGCGCGGCCAGCGCCAGGCGCAGGGCGGCTTGCTTGCGTGCGTCCGCATCCGGCCACGCGGCCAGCATGCTGTGCAGAAATGTGTCGTGGGAGGCGGGTGCGGCTTCACCACGAAAACAGCGTGCGGCCTCGACCAGACGGGCGCGGATGCGATCAGATAATTCGCGGGTGGCGGCGCGGGTGAACGTCATCACCAGGATTTCGGCCGGGATCAGTGGGCGCGCAAAGGCGGCGTCGCCGCCGTGGCCAAGCACCAGCCGCACATACAGGGCGGCGATGGTCCAGGTTTTGCCGGTGCCGGCGCTGGCTTCGATCAGGCGGCTGCCCC
>BBFD01000540.1 GCA_001313065.1 Silvimonas sp. JCM 19000 | reverse complement strand
GTGCACATGGTAGGGGAGCGTTCCGTAAGCCTGTGAAGGTGGCTTGTAAAGGCTGCTGGAGGTATCGGAAGTGCGAATGCTGACATGAGTAGCGTTAAAACGGGTGAAAAGCCCGTTCGCCGAAAGCCCAAGGTTTCCTGCGCAACGTTCATCGGCGCAGGGTGAGTCGGCCCCTAAGGCGAGGCTGAAAAGCGTAGTCGATGGGAAACAGGTTAATATTCCTGTACCGGTTCTTGGTGCGATGTGGGGACGGAGAAGGGTAGGTCAGCCGGGTGTTGGAAGTCCCGGTTCAAGCGTGCAGGTGGGGAGATCAGGCAAATCCGGTCTCCTGTTAACACTGAGGCGTGACGACGGTGCTGCATTGCAGCCGAAGTGATTGATCCCATGCTTCCAGGAAAAGCCACTAAGCTTCAGCCAAGAATTGACCGTACCGCAAACCGACACTGGTGGGCAGGATGAGAATTCCAAGGCGCTTGAGAGAACTCAGGAGAAGGAACTCGGCAAATTGACACCGTAACTTCGGGAGAAGGTGTGCCCCGTTAGCGTGAAGCGATTTACTCGTGGAGCGTGAAGGGGTTGCAGTGAAAAGGTGGCTGCGACTGTTTATCAAAAAACACAGCACTCTGCCAAGACGAAAGTCGACGTATAGGGTGTGACGCCTGCCCGGTGCCGGAAGGTTAAGTGATGGGGTGCAAGCTCTTGATCGAAGCCCCGGTAAACGGCGGCCGTAACTATAACGGTCCTAAGGTAGCGAAATTCCTTGTCGGGTAAGTTCCGACCCGCACGAATGGCGTAACGATGGCCACACTGTCTCCTCCTGAGACTCAGCGAAGTTGAAATGTTTGTGAAGATGCAATCTCCCCGCTGCTAGACGGAAAGACCCCGTGAACCTTTACTGTAGCTTTGCATTGGACTTTGAAGTGGTTTGTGTAGGATAGGTGGGAGGCTTTGAAGCGTGGACGCTAGTTCACGTGGAGCCGTCCTTGAAATACCACCCTGACCCCTTTGAGGTTCTAACCTTGGTCCGTGATCCGGATCGGGGACCGTGCATGGTAGGCAGTTTGACTGGGGCGGTCTCCTCCCAAAGTGTAACGGAGGAGCTCGAAGGTCACCTAGGTACGGTCGGACATCGTACTGATAGTGTAATGGCACAAGGTGGCTTGACTGCGAGACTGACAAGTCGAGCAGGTGCGAAAGCAGGACATAGTGATCCGGTGGTTCTGAATGGAAGGGCCATCGCTCAACGGATAAAAGGTACTCCGGGGATAACAGGCTGATTCCGCCCAAGAGTTCACATCGACGGCGGAGTTTGGCACCTCGATGTCGGCTCATCACATCCTGGGGCTGTAGCCGGTCCCAAGGGTATGGCTGTTCGCCATTTAAAGTGGTACGTGAGCTGGGTTCAAAACGTCGTGAGACAGTTTGGTCCCTATCTGCAGTGGGCGTTGGAAGTTTGAGGGGGGCTGCTCCTAGTACGAGAGGACCGGAGTGGACGCATCTCTGGTGTACCGGTTATCACGCCAGTGGTATCGCCGGGTAGCTAAATGCGGAAGAGATAAGCGCTGAAAGCATCTAAGCGCGAAACTCGCCTCAAGATGAGACTTCCCTGGTAACTTGATTACCCTGAAGGGTCGTTGGAGACCACAACGTTGATAGGTCGGGTGTGGAAGCGCAGTAATGCGTTAAGCTAACCGATACTAATTGCCCGTGAGGCTTGATCCTATAACCTGAACCGTGCTGTTCAGGTGTGGATGCGACGAAACATGATCTGCCCAGATCTGAACGACTAAAAGATTGATTGAAGTGGCGTAGAGAGACCTACGACATCTTGCTTCTTCCCGATTCGAGTGTGACTAGTAAAACAGTCGTAACTCAA
>BBFD01000539.1 GCA_001313065.1 Silvimonas sp. JCM 19000 | reverse complement strand
GACCGGCATGGCGATCCACCTGGCTGATCCCGGTCTGGCCGCAATGATCCTGCCGCGCTCGGGGCTGGGCCACAAGCACGGCATCGTGCTGGGCAATCTGGTCGGCTGATCGATTCGGACTATCAAGGCAGGTGTTTGTCTCGATGTGGAACCGCGGCGGCCAGGCGTTTACCATCCAGCCGCTGGAACGGATTGCGCAGTTGATCGTGGTGCCGGTGGTGCAGGTTGAGCTGAATGTGGTTGATTCGTTTGAAGAAAGTACGCGCGGTGAAGGCGGCTTTGGCAGCACCGGCACGGCGTGATGCCGCTTTGCGCCATGGTGAACGACCGTTCAGCGGTTTTTTTGTGGTTGCAGAACGTTCGTTCAGCAAATAATGCTTGCGACGATCTCGGGGCCTGGTTATTGTTTGTAGAACGATTGTTCTATATGACGACTTCAGGAGCCCGCCATGCAAGCAACCACCCGTTTCCGTATGACCGATTCTGCTTCCATTCACAAGCAAGTCTTGCGTGTGCCGGCGGCGATCATCGAACACCTGGTCCAGCAGGCAAAAGATGAATCCGCTTTTGGTATCCGCTGGTTGCACAGCACCGATATCGCTGCGCTGCAGCCCGAACTGCAACGCGATGGCCAACGCCTGGTGGGCATGTATGTACGCATGGACCAGGGCGGCGTGGTCACCGATATCGGCATGCGCAAGCAACTGCACTGAGCGCAATGCGGGCTTCTGCGGGGCGAGGTGGCGCTAGTTGCCGGGCCACCTTACCCCGGTCAGTTCGGCCGAGATTTGCCATAACCGTGCCGCGACGGTCTCATCGCGGGCATAGGGCGCTACCCGCGCTGGATGCACATTGCCTTTTAATTCCTGCCAGCCATCCGGCCCGTAATACTGGCCACCTTGAGCGGCGGCTGCAGTGGCTGCATACAAGGTCGGCAAGGCGCCCGCTGCGCAGAGTGGCCAACCCACGGTTGGACCAGCGTCGTCATGCGCTTGAGCAACTGTCGTTGCCCGACGCGTTATGAAACAGATCGGTGCTGGCATAACCCGGGTGTGCTGCCATGCTGTCTATTCCCCAGCCCAGACGCTGACTTTGCCGTTGCAGTTCCAGCGCAAACAGCAACATTGCCAGTTTTGATTGCCCGTACTCGCGCCAGGCGCGGTAGCCGCGCTGCGCCTGCAAATCGTTAAAGTTAATCCGCGCGCCTCGATGTGCCACGCTGGCCAGATTGACCACCCGTACGTGCTGACCAGCGCGCAGCACCGGCAACAGCCAGGCGGTTAGCGCGTAATGCCCCAGGTAGTTGGTCCCCAGTTGCAATTCAAAGCCGTCCACCGTGCTGGCACGTTGCGGCGGCATCATCACGCCCGCGTTATTGATCAGCACATCAATCGGCTTGCCGGCCTCGCGCTGTGCTGCGGCGAAGTCACGGATCGAATGCAGACTGGCAAGGTCCAGATGCGCAAATTGCACGCGCGCAGCCGGGTGTTGCTGGCAGATGCGGCGAGCGCTGCAGCACCTTTGCTGGCGTTGCGGCCGGTCAGTAGCACCTCGGCCCGGCACCTGCCAGGGCCAGGGCGGTTTCGAACCCCAGGCCGCCGGTCGCGCCGGTGATCAGTATGTGTCGGCCGGTTTGCGGCGGAATATCTTGCTGGCGCCATGCGCTCATATGCTGGTTTTCCCTTGATCGCCGTAGCTGGCTGGCGGCGTGCTGACGAGCATAAAGCAAATGCCCGCTCGCGCCGTGCCCCGGATGGCGGAGGCTGTATTTGCGCCGGGCAACTATAGTAAGCAACGACCCAGTCAAGGAGCCCCTCCATGCCGCCGATCCAGCCCGGAAACCTGAACGACCCGTGGGCGCCCGCCGCCCAAC
>BBFD01000538.1 GCA_001313065.1 Silvimonas sp. JCM 19000 | reverse complement strand
CCAGGATGATTGTGGGTGCGGCGCTGGGGTCAAGTTCGGCGACAAAGCGCGCAAAAGCCACGTCCAGACGGCGCAGCCAGCCGTTGTCGCTCCAGCTTTGTAGTGCCCACAACACGTCGGCCGTCGCGAGCTGCGGCGGGGCGGGCAGTGGGTCGAACAGGTCGCCACTGAGGGTATCGGGATGCGGTTTACGCTGGCTCATGGGCTTTCAGGCTGGCGTCCAGCGTGGCAAGAAGTTGAGGATGCGCGGGCAAGACATAACAGCCGGCTTCGGGGCCGTGGATGCCACGCAGAAAGAAATAAATCGCGCCGCCCAGATGTTGCTCCGGTCGATAGGCCGCGCCCAGCCGCTGTTGCAGCAAGCGGTGCAGCGCCAGCAAATACAGCGTGCCTTGCACATCATAACGGTGCTCGGCCATGGCCCCGGCCAGCCGCCCCGCGCTGTAGTCGGCATCGCGCACACCCAGGGCATTCGATTTGTAATCGACCAACCAGTAGCGCCCTTCATGTTCAAACACCAGATCGACGTAGCCTTTGACCATGCCGCGCAAAGTGCGCGCCGCCAGGATGGGCCGCGCTTGTCCGGGCAGCAGATATTGACGGCACAAGGCGTCGATCCGGGTGCTGAGCAATGCGGCGCTGGGAAACCAGAATTCCATTTCGGGCAGCGTTTGCGCTGGCGGCAATTGTGCCAGCGCGATGCCGAGCGGCTGCAACGGGGTTTGCGCAATCGCGCGCAGCCATTCGATCACATCGGCCTCGCGGTTGCTCCAGCCCACGCGTTTGCAGCGCGCCGCCATGCTGACGGCAAAGTCGTCGCTGGCTGCAAAGGCAAACCCCTGGCGCGCAGCCATTCCAGCTGGTCATGCAGCAAGGTGCCCGGCAAAGGCCCGCGCGGAAAGCGATGCCAGGCGGCCTGGTCGGTATGCCGCACCGGCAGTTCGTCCGGCGTTTCTTGCAGGGTGTCGTCGCGCGCGCTGGTGGCCGCTTCGACGCCTCAGCGCGTAGATCGCGGATCAGCGAAGAAAAAACTGGCGATACTCCAGTCCTGATCAATCGCCCCGGCGTAATGCGCGGCGGGGGGCAAGACGGCCGCTTGCTCACGCGCAACAAGGCGCGAAAACGGCGGGTCGACATCGGCAACGGGCTGCAAGGCCAGCGCTGGCGTTTCGGCTTGCAACTCGGCCAGCGCAAGCGGCAAATCGGTTTCGCTAAGCGGCTGCCGCCACCCAGCAGATAACCCAGCGCACTCTTGTCCAGCAAGGGCCTGGGGCTGGGGCGCTTGAAGGTGACGGCAACGCCCAACCACATGGCGTGGCGCGCCCGGGTGACTGCCACATAAAGCAAACGCAGGTCTTCTTGTAGCCGCGCCAGATCGGCACGGGCAACGCCATCGCTGCTGATGTCAAAACTGACCTGGCGCTGGCCCGCTTCGTCGAGGTATTCCAGCACGCTTAAACCGCCCGCTGTCACTTCGCGGAAACTGTGGGCAAACGGCAGAAACACCAGCGGATATTCCAGCCCCTTGGACTTGTGCACGGTAACGATCTGCACCAGTTCGGCATCGCTTTCCAGCCGCACGATGCGCTCATCGCCGCCATCGCCGTTGCCGGCAATTTGCTCGGCCAGCCAGCGGATCAGGGCCTGTTCGCCATCCAGCCGCAAGCTGCGCTTTGCAGCAGTTCGGCCAGATGCAGCAAATTGGTCAGCGCGCGTTCGCCGCCGTGTTGCGCCAGCAGCCGTGCCGGCAGATCCAGCAGATGCAGCCATTGCCGCAACATGGCCAGCACGCCCTGGCGTTGCCACGCCAGGTGCAGCGCTTTCATTTGTTCGATACGCGCATCCCAGGCCAGCTCGTCTTGCGCCAGCGCTTCCAGTTC
>BBFD01000537.1 GCA_001313065.1 Silvimonas sp. JCM 19000 | reverse complement strand
TCGGATGGCTTGCTGGGTGATCTGGCGCATATCTGTCAGCGTTCGGGCTTGAGCGCGCGACTGCGCGCGGCGGCCATTCCGCTGGCGGATGCGCTGGCTGAACTGGACCACGCCACCGCCTTGCAACTGGCGCTGGCGGGTGGTGACGATTACGAATTGTGTTTCTGCGCCCCGCTGCGGCGCGCCAGGCCGTGGTTGATCTGGCGGCGCATTGCGATGTGGCGGTGACGCGAGTCGGGCGCATGGCGGCCGGCGATCCGGTGGTGGTGGTGCTGGACGCACAAGGCTTGCCGCTGCCTATGGCACGCAAAGCCTATGATCATTTCCGCAATCCTTGAGAAATCTGGCCCGCTAATCCTATGTCTGCATCCAAACGTGGCTGATCCAGCCCGATCTGCGTTTTCTGTTGAGCAAGCCCGCGCATTTCATTGCGCTCGGTTTTGGCAGCGGCTTGCCGCATAAGGCGCCTGGCACCTTTGGCACGCTGGCGCACTGCCGCTGTTTGCGCTGATGGTATGGCTGGGCCTGGGGGTCTACGCCATCCTTGGCGTGTGCGTGCTGGCCTTCCTGGTCGGTTGGTGGGCGGCGCATGTCACCGGCCACGACCTGGGGGTGCATGATCACGGCGGCATTGTGATCGATGAAATTGTGGCGATGTGGCTGGTACTGTTGCTGATTCCGCTGCCGGGTGCCACGCAGATGCCGCCGGCGGAACTCGCATTGTGGTGGGGCGTGGCGTTTGCCGCCTTCCGTTTGTTTGATATCTGGAAGCCGTGGCCCATCCGCATTTTTTGATGCACGCGTGCCGGGTGGGTTTGGCGTCATGCTGGATGACTTGCTGGCCGCGGTTTATGCGGGCTTGTTGCTGTGGCTGCTGCAAGCGGCAGCGCGGCTGGTCTAAAGCGTCCAGCCAGCAGCCATAAAAAAAACGGACCTGATCAGGTCCGTTTTTTTATTTGCCCAGCCAGCGCAATTACTTGAGCTGTTGTTGCAGCGTGCTGAGGATGGGGTAGCCGTCTTGCTGTCGACTGCGGCACCGTTCTTGTCGGTAACCACCAGCTTGACGCCATTGACTGCCTGCTGCAGTTGCACGTGGTATTCGACTTGCTCGGCCGGTTTGTCGCTCGGCTTGGATTTCCAGAACGCCAGCTTGCTGAACACGCTGTCCGACTTCTCGCCGGTGATGTCGTTGGCGGCCTGGTGGACAAAGTAAATGCCCTTGCTGCGGTCGCGGTCGAATACCTGATAGCCGCTGCGATCCAGCGCCAGACCAACACGGCGCCATGCGCGGTCGAAGCTGTCGTTGATGGCCAGCGCCTGGTTGTTGTCGGTGAGCGTTGCGCCATCCGGCAGTTTGACCGGCGTGTTGACGGTGGCTTGAGCCTGTTCCGGCGTCATGCCAAAGCGGTTCAGCATCATTGCCAGCATCTGGCTTCCAGTTCCGGATCTTCCGGGCGCGGGGTCCAGATGGTCTGCGTGCCCTGGTTGCCGGTGGCGCTGCTACCAATGCGTTGATCGGCGCTGCCGTTGTCTTTGTAGACTTCCTGCATGCCTTGATGCGACAGATAGATTTCGGTGGTGCCCGGTGCCGCGCCACGTTCTACGCGAGTGCGGAATTTGTCGAGCAGGCCGGTCGAAATTGCGCCATCGGCAATTTTGCGCAGCAGCTTGGTTACGATGTCTTGCGGCAGATTGGCGCGGTTTTCTTGCCAATCGGTTTCCATAATGCCGATCTGCGGATTGTCGGTAGTCAGCAGAAAGCCGTTATCCAGCCAGAACTGACGGATATCCGGCCACAGTTTTTCCGGGTCACCCTTGATCACCAGCCAGCGTTGCGCACCGGCTTGCACCAGTTGCGCGCGCTGTTCCGGCGCCAGCGCCGGGGTGGCGG
>BBFD01000536.1 GCA_001313065.1 Silvimonas sp. JCM 19000 | reverse complement strand
CGCGGGCAGGTGGCCACAGAAGCGACATTTCTGGCGGCAGCCGATGCCGAACTGGCGGCAGCGCGTGGCCTGCGTGACAACGGCTTCAAGATCGAACTGGCGCGCCGCACGATCGTCGCGGTGCTGCAGCAACTGACGGAGGCACGCGCATGAACGCCGAACAGCAACCCGCACCATCGCCATGGCAACCGGGCGTAACGCCGGATGAGGTCATGCATCGGCACGGCATGATCGGCAAACCGGTGTCACGGCTGGATGGCCCGCTCAAGGTGGCGGGCAAGGCGCGCTTTGCCGCCGAAGTGCCGTATGAACATCTGGCCCATGCCGCGCTGGTGCACAGCTCGATTGCGCGTGGCCGCATCAGCGAGCTCAAAACCGAAGCCGCACGCGCTGCGCCGGGCGTGATTCTGGTGCTGACCTACCAGAACATGCCGCGCCTGCACAACCCACCGTTGTTTGGCACAGCGCCCAAAGCAGTAGGCGCCAGTACCTTGCCGGTGATGCAGAACGAACACATCAACTGGAACGGCCAGCCGGTGGCGCTGGTGCTGGCCGAAACGCACGAGCAAGCCGAATACGCCGCCAGCCTGATCGAAGTGCGCTACGACGTACTGCCGGCCAAAACCGATTTTGACGCGGCCAAGCGCCAGGCGCGCGCGCCCGACACCATCCTCGGCGAACCGCCTGCCATCGAAATCGGCGATGCCGAGGCCAATCTGAAAACCGCCGCATTCAAAGTCGATGCCACCTATCGCACGCCGCGCTACAACCACAACGCGATCGAACTGCACGCCGCCACCGTAGCGTGGCAAGGCGATGAACTGACCGTGCACGACGCCACGCAGATGCTCAACGGCACCGCGTGGACCATCGCGCAACTGTTCGGCATTGATGAGAAAAAAAACGTGCGTGTGTTGTCGCCGTATGTGGGTGGCGGCTTTGGCGGCAAGGCGCTGTGGATCATCAGATTCTGGCGATCGCGGCAGCCAGACTGGCGCAACGACCGGTGCGCATTGTGCTGAGCCGCGCCAGCGTGTTTCGCATTGTGGGCGGCCGCACCACCACCGAACAGCGCGTGGCGCTGGGTGCCACGCAAGACGGCCAGTTAACCGCGCTGATTCACACCGGCGTGGCCGCGATGACGCCGTATAACGCTTGCCCGGAGCAATTCAGCTTTCCCGCGCGCCATCTGTATGCCACGCAGGCGCTGAAGGTGGCGCAGCAAGTGGCCGACATGGACATGATGGTCAACACCTTTATGCGCGCCCCCGGCGAATCGATCGGCACCTTTGCGCTGGAGTCCGCCATCGACGAGCTGGCCGACCAGATGCAGCTGTGCCCGATTGAACTGCGCCGCCGCATTGAACCGAGCAAAGACCCGGTGTCAGGCCTGCCGTTTTCTTCGCGCCATTTGCTGGAAGCCTATCAACGCGGGGCCGAGCGCTTTGGTTGGGACCAGCGCAATCCAGTGCCACGCAGCCGTCGCGACGGTGAATGGTTGATTGGCATGGGCGTGGCCACCGCCACCTATCCCTACTACCGCATGCCCGGCGCGGCCGCGCGCATCAGGCTGACGGATGATGGTCATTTAACGGTGTCGATTGCCGCGCACGAAATGGGCATGGGCACGGCCACCGCGCAAAGCCAGCACATCGCCGAACGCTTTGGCTTGCCGCTGGAACAGGTGACGTTTGAACTGGGCGATACCACGCTGGCGGCGGGTTCGCTGGCGGGGGGGCTCTTCGCAAACGGCGTCGATTGCCGCTGCGGTGATTGCGGCGGGCGAGCAATTGATCGACCAGCTATTGATGCTGGCCACCGGCGATTCGCCACTGGCGGGTTTCCAGCGCGATCAGGTGGAAGCCATTAACGGCGGCCTGGCCGTGCGCGGCGACG
>BBFD01000535.1 GCA_001313065.1 Silvimonas sp. JCM 19000 | reverse complement strand
CGATTGCGCCCGCTGGCAGCGTAAAGGCGGCGCCGGTGGCCACCGCAACCGTGATGGCCTTGCTGTTGCGCGTGGTGCTGTCGATGAACATCCACATGCCGGACGTGCCCGCCGGAAACTGCAGCGCCACTGCTGCCGGCAGTGAGCCGGTAAGCTCAATGATGCCCGCCTGCATATCCGCCGCAGTCAGTGCGATCGTGCCGCCGGCACTCACGTCTTTGGCCGTGCGCCCGTTGATCCATTGCAGCATGCCCGCCCAGGTCGGCACCGTGACCGGCAGCCCGGACGTATTGGTGATCTGCATGGTGGCGGCGGTGCTGGTCAGCAGCTGCACCTGTTCATCGAGCGTCAGCTCGTAGCGATTGATCAGCGTGGCCAGGTCAGACGCAAAGTCGCCCAGCGGCGTGCCGGTAAAGTTGCGAATGATCGCGTAGCTTGCGCCGGCCACCGCGGCGCCAGCCAGGCGGTTTTAAGCACGAGATGCGTGTTGTCGGTGACCGAATCGACCTCATAAACCCGCGTGCCATCAGTCAGGAACAGGTCTCCCCTGTTGACCTGCGTCGACCACGATGTGTCTACGCCGACGACAGCCGTACTCCCCGCCGCCAGCGTGACTGTGCCGGCGCGGTACCAGTTTGCGTTTGCCATTGCTTTCCTTAGTTTCGGTACAGGAACCAGTTCATTGCGCGCACCCCGTTCTTCTTGTTGGAAGAACCGGTGATCTGGAGATAAATGCGCGCGACGCGGCTCGATGTCTGGATGTATGTGATTTCGGCGGCCTGTCCGTAATCCGACGCGTCGTGCTCGTTGAAGAACGCGAGCGCCTGATAGGGGACGATCGAATTCGGGTCATCCAGATTGATATCGATGCCGGTATTGATTGACGTCGATGCGGTCGGCGACGAACCGCCGATGATGTTGATGTTTACTTGCCCGCTGGCCACCGGCACGCTGGCGCCGATCAAGCCACGCGCAAAGAAACCCAGACCTGCCGGCGTGATGTAAAAGCCCGGCCCGGCAATGACCGAGTCATTCGCCCCCGCGTTGAGGTTGATATAAAAGCTGCCGTTTGCATTGCGCATGTAACCGGCAGTGATGTTGCCCAGCGATGCCGAGATGGCCGACAACGAATCGACCGCCATCGCACGCGCGCCGACGCTGCCGTCTACGATCAGGTTGCCGCTGATACCGACCGCATTGACGCCATTGACCTGCCCGATCGCAAACACCTGCGTCGAGCCACTGCCATCCGGCAAACTCACCCGGAAACTGTTGGCCAGGACATCAAACGACGTGCCCTGCGAAGCATCACCCGCCAGCCTTACGCCGGCCACCTTGCCGCCCGCAGTCAGATTGACCGTCCAGTTCGCCGACAGCCCGTTGATGCTTTGGGCCTGCTGCGTGACCGAAGCACTGACGCCGTTCAGATTCGTCTGTACTTGCGAGATGGCCAGCGCGTTGGCCGTATCTGCGGTCGCGCGTGTCTGGGCTTCCTGCGACACGCTGGCCTGAGCCGACGCGACCGACGCCGTTACCGTGTCGATGCGTTTGCCCAGCGCGGTATCAGCATCCACCCGCGCCGAGACCTCCGACGCCAGCGCAGCATTGGCCGTGCCCAGCTGCGTATTGATTGCAGTGATCTGGCTGGCCAGTGCGCTATCAGCAGCGGTACGCGCCTGCGTCTCGCTGGTGACGCTTGCGGTCACCCCGGCCAGCGACGTCTGCACCGAATCGATCCGCACACCGAGCGCTGTATCAGCATCGGCGCGTGCAGACTTCTCCGAGGTGATCGCCGCATTGGTCGTGCCTAGCTGCGCCTTGAGCGTCGACACATCCGACGCGATGGCGGCATCGGCCGTAGCGCGCGCCGTCGTTTCCGACGAAAGCGCCGCCTCCGCATTGCC
>BBFD01000534.1 GCA_001313065.1 Silvimonas sp. JCM 19000 | reverse complement strand
TGGTTGCTGATTACGCTGCCCGCCTGCATCAGCTGGATCTGGCTGCCGCGTTGGCCGGCGCTGGTGTTGTGCGTGCTGTGGAGCGCGGCAGTGCTGGCGCTGTGGCAACGACGCAGCGCCGCCGTGCTGGTGATGGTCAGCGCGGTGTTGGCTTATGCGCTGGGCCGACTGGGGCACGGTGCTGACCCGCCCGGCTGTGCTAAAATCCGCGCCTATCTTTTCTAACCGCTTTAGCAGGGAAGTCTCATCATGCCGGCCATAGCAAGTGGGCGAATATTCAACATCGTAAAGGCCGTCAGGACGCCAAGCGCGGCCAGGTGTTTACCCGTCTGATCAAAGAAATTACCGTCGCTGCCAAAATGGGCGGCGGCGACGTCAACATGAACCCGCGTCTGCGTCTGGCAATCGATAAAGGTCTGGCGGCCAACATGCCCAAAGACAATATCCAGCGCGCAGTGGACCGCGGTACCGGCAATCTGGAAGGCGTGGACTACGCCGAGACCCGCTACGAAGGCTACGGCCTGAACGGCGCGGCCATCATGGTGGATTGCCTCACCGATAACAAAGTCCGTACCGTGGCCGATGTGCGCCATGCCTTTGCCAAGTACGGCGGCAATATGGGTACCGATGGTTGCGTGTCGTTCCAGTTTAAACACTGTGGTTATCTGATTTTTTGCGCCGGGCACCAACGAAGACGCACTGATGGAAGCCGCGCTGGAAGCCGGTGCCGATGACGTGGTGACCAACGACGACGGTTCGATCGAAGTGATCACCCCGCCGTACGAATATGTCGGCATCAAAGACACGCTCGAAGCCGCTGGCTTCAAGGCCGAAATGGGCGAAGTCACCATGAAGCCGCTGGCCGAAACCGAAATCACCGGCGAGACGTGGCCAAAATGCAGAAACTGCTCGACGCACTGGAAAGCCTGGACGACGTGCAAGAGGTGTACACCACCGCCGTGATGGATGAAGAGTAAAGCCGACGCCATCCACGCAGTTTGAGCGGATCGGCACCATATCTGATTGGTGCCGGATCAAGTCCGCTGCCGCTGCAACGCATACTGCTCTACCGTTCACTGTTCCGGAGAGCCAGTATGTCCCCCCGCCATTTGATCCCTGTTGCTGCATTGCTTGCCTCCTGCGCTGGCGCCGCTGAATTTGAAGTGAGCAGCCTGATCTGCCCGACCATCGTTTTTTCCCCCGCGCTGATTGCCAATGGCTTTGGCTGCAGCGGCGGCAACCAGTCCCCGCAGATCGTCTGGCGCAACGCCCCCGCCGCCACACAAAGCTTTATGGTGACCATGTATGACCAGGACGCGCCAACCGGCTCGGGCTACTGGCACTGGGTAATTGCCAATCTGCCGCCCACCACCACGCAATTGCCGCGCGGTGCCGCCAGCCAGCCCGCGACATTGCCCTCCGGTACGCTGCAAATCAGCAATGACACCGGCCAGCCCGGTTACCTCGGCCCTTGTCCGCCGCTGGGCGAAACGCATCGCTATCTGATCACCGTCATCGCCTCAAAACGCCAAAGCTGGACGTGCCGCCCGGCGTGACGCCCGCCACCGCAGGCTTCGTGGCACACTTTGCAACGCTGGCCAAAGCCAGTTACACCGCCACCTGGAGCCGCTAACGCATGAGCCGTCAGATCATCAGCCGCGCCGGTCTGGGTTTTGCCGCGCAAATCGAGCAATACGGCGAAATGCAGATGCTGCGCGTCAGCGTCGACCAGCCTTTGCTGCTGATGGTGCGCGAAGGCAGCAAGCTGCTGCGCTGGCAACAGCGCGAGCAGATCATCGAGGCTGGCCAGGCGGTAGTGATCGCGGCCGGGCTGGTGTTGGACGTGACCAACCGCCGCGCAGGCGAGCATGCGTATCAGCACGTCTTTGGGTGGGATAACGCGA
>BBFD01000533.1 GCA_001313065.1 Silvimonas sp. JCM 19000 | reverse complement strand
TCAATCCTGCCGGGATCTTGATCAGGTTGCTGGCATTCACCGCCACCAGATCGGCATACGCGCCCAGACCCCCGAGCGGCCCCATTACGCGATCGCCGGTTTGCAGATGCTGGACCGCCGCGCCGACCGCTTCGACCACGCCAGCCAGTTCGATACCCAGCACGCTGGGCAATTGCAGCGGAAAGGCCTTGCGTACCCAGCCTTCACGAACTTTCCAGTCGAGGCTGTTGATGCCTGCGGCGTAGACGCGCACCAACACCTGGTCGGCGGCAATGCTGGGTGCGTCGACGGATGCGACCTGGGTGGCGCTCTGGTCGCCGTAATCATTCAATACAAGTGCGCGGACGGTGTTCATCGAAATCTCCTTCAGGTTGGTCTGGTGTGTTGTTGTTAAGCAAGACGAACAATAGGAGGTTTCATATTCAAAACACAGACCCTAAAATCGAGACATCGTGGATCAGAATTGAGACAGCATGGATTTGAACGCTTGGCAGATTTGCATCAGGTAGCGGCCCATGGCGGCTTTGGTCGCGCCAGCAGGGCGACGGGTCGTTCCAAAGCCACCTTGTCGCGGCGGGTTGCCGAGCTGGAACAGGCCCTGGGTGTGCGGCTGTTTGAACGGGGCACGCGCAGTCTGCAATTGACCGACGCGGGTCAGCAATTGCTGGGCCGGACTGAAGGGCCGCTGCGCGAAGTGATGGATGCAGTGGCGGCAGCGCGTGAAGGTGTAGCCACACCGCGTGGCCGCTTGCGTATAGCCGCGCCGCTGTTGTTTTCGCAAACCACATTGGGCGCGCTGCTGGCGCAGTTCAAGTTGCTTTACCCTGAGGTTGAAATTGAAGCCGTAGCCGACGACAAGCTGGTCGATCTGGTGGAAGAGCAATTTGATATCGCCATCCGCATCAATCCCGATCCGGACAGCACGCTGGTGGGGCGCTGCTTTGCCCGTGACCAAAGGGTGTTGGCGGCCGCGCCCGGCATTCCGCTGCCGACCGGGCGTGACGAACCCTGCCGGTACCCGCCGTGGTGATGCCGTATTTTCGGCCCGGAGAGATCTGGAGCGTGCGCGATGGGCGTCTGCGCTTATTGCCGCAAGCGGTGCTGCGTGTATCGTCGCTGCTGATGGTGCGTGATGCCGTGGTGGCGGGCGTCGGTGTTGCGGTGCTGCCGCATTCGCTGATCCAGGACAAACTGGCGAGCGGCGAGCTGGTGCAGTGGGCCCATTACGGCGATGAAGTCGAGCTGTGGGTGCTGCACACCTCGCGCCGTCTGCAGAGCCCAAGGTGCAGGCGTTTGTAGCGTTTATTTGTGAACAGTTTCCGGATGGCGCATTTACGCTGTCGCTTCGTTGAGCCTGGGTGGTTGCGCGGCAGCGATTACTTTTCGCGCCAGCCTTTCAGCAAGACCAGCAATGCGCCCGAGCCGCCGTCCACAGCGCGGGCCTGGCTGAAGGCCAATACTTCGTTGCGTTGTACCAGCCAGTTCTTCAACTTGAGCTTTAATACCGGCTCGCGATTTTTTTCGAGCCCAGGCCTTTGCATGAATGATGCGCACGCAGCGTTTGTTGCTTTGCCGCGCCTGCAATAAAAAACCCGGCCACCGCGCTGCGTGCTTCATCGGTATTCAGGCCATGCAAATCCAGTTCGCCCTGAATCACCCATTCGCCCCGCCGCAATTTGCGGAGCGTGTCCAGCTTTTGCCCGGCGCGCAGATAAAGCAATTCTTCGCCTGATTCCAGCTCATCCCACGGCCAGAAGTCGGTCATGGCATCGGGCATGACCGCGGCTTCGTCTTTCATGCGCTGGCGTGGCCACGGCTGGGCCATTCGGGGGGATGTTGGTAATCGGGCTTGCGATACAACGGCGTCACGTCGCGCACTTCGGCCATAAACAACTCGTGATCGGTCGGCG
>BBFD01000532.1 GCA_001313065.1 Silvimonas sp. JCM 19000 | reverse complement strand
CTGGCGCGGGCGGGTATCTAGCGCCATTCATGCCAGCGCGCAGAATTTTTTTTCATCAGCGGGTGTGGCGCGATATGCGGAAATGGGCGGTAGGCATCGGCTGCAGGCAGGCAGCCACGGCACAGCAGATTGCCGCGGCGGTACACGCTGCCTTATCCGCCGTGCACGCTCGCGTTGAGCACATTGCCGTAATAGCCACGCTGGAACGCAAACGCCATCACCCCGGTTTGCTGGCATTTTGCCGCGAGCACGCGCTGCCGTTGCAGGTGTTTAGCGCCGCGCAAATCAACGCCGTACCCGTTAGCTGGATACCCTCCGCCGCAGCGCTGACGCAACTGGGTGTTAACGGCGTCAGCGAGCCGTGTGCTTTGCTGGCGGCAGGCGGCGCCGCTTTGGTGTTACCTCGATTTCGACTTGATGGCGTGACTGTTGCCATCGCTCAAACAGGAAGTTCGCAATGAAAACCGACCCCGCCGCGCATCAGCGTATGACGGAGCGCCGTAAAGCCGGCCATGAAAAAAAACAGGCCGAAGCCACCATTGAAAAAAAGGCTTGCTGATGGTGAACACCGGCACCGGCAAAGGCAAATCCACCGCCGCTTTTGGCATGGCGGTGCGCGTGTTGGGCCATGGCATGAAACTGGGCGTGGTGCAGTTTATTAAAGGCGCGTTGCATACCGCTGAACGCGACTTTCTGGGCGCGGTAGCCACCTGTGATTTTGTCACCATGGGCGATGGCTACACCTGGAATACGCAAGACCGCAGCAAAGACATCGCCACCGCGCGCAAAGGCTGGGACGAAGCGCGCCGCATGATAGCCAGCGGTGACTATCAGATGGTGATACTTGATGAGCTGAACACGGTACTCAAATACGAATATCTGCCGCTGGACGAAGTGCTGAGCGTGTTTGCCGCGCGGCCCGAGATGCTGCATATCGTGGTCACCGGCCGCCACGCGCCGGAAGCGCTGATCGAAGCGGCCGACCTGGTCACCGAGATGACGCTGGTCAAACATCCCTATCGTGAACAACACGTCAAGGCGCAGCGTGGCGTGGAGTTCTAAAGCATGAGCCGCTGTGCCGCCTTGCTGATCAGCGCGCCTGCTTCGGGCTCGGGCAAGACCACCATCACGGCGGGCCTGGCGCGCTATCACCGCCGCATGGGCCGCCGCGTGCGCGTGTTCAAGACCGGGCCGGATTTTCTTGATCCGCAATGGCTGCAAAGCGCCAGCGGCCAGCCGGTTTATAACCTCGACCTGGGCATGGTGGGCGCGGACGGTTGCCGCCAGTTGTTGGCGCAAGCGGCGGCCGAGGCCGATCTGATCCTGATCGAAGGGTGATGGTTTGTACGATGGCACGCCCAGCAGCGCTAATCTGGCCATCGCGTTGGGCGTGCCGGTGCTGGCCGTGATCAGCGCCAAGGGTATGGCGCAAAGCTTTGCCGCAATCGCCTACGGTCTGGCGCACTTTCGGGATGACCTGCCGTTTTATGGCGTGCTGGCTAATCGGGTGGGCTCGGCCCGCCATGCCGAATTGCTGCAACAGGCCATGCCAGCAGATTTGCGCTGGCTGGGGCATGTGGCGGCGGAGACGGCGTTAAGCCTGCCTGAACGTCATCTGGGCTTGCAGCAACCGGCCGAAATCGATGACCTGGAAGCGCGGCTTGAACGTGCCGCCGATGCCATTGCCACGACCGCGCTGGCGCAATTGCCGCCGCAGGTGGAATTTGCCACGCCCGCGGCGATGACGCGTGTGCCCCCATTGCTGGCGGGCAAACGCATCGCCATTGCGCGCGATGCGGCGTTCTCGTTTATCTATCCAGCCAACCTGGATTTGCTGCGGGCCATGGGCGCCGAACTGGCGTTCTTTGCGCCGCTGCATAATGAAGCGCTGCCCGACGCGTGCGATGCGGTGTACTTGCCGGGCGGT
>BBFD01000531.1 GCA_001313065.1 Silvimonas sp. JCM 19000 | reverse complement strand
CCCCCCAGCAACGGCAAGACTGAACCCGAAGCGCCACCGCCGCCGCCGATGCCCGCCACCGACAGCCCGGTGCAGGCCGCCGAACAACCCGAAGTGCGCATCATTGAAAAACCCGATTCCACCGTTACCGAATATCGTATGCACGGCAAGCTGTACATGATGAAAGTAACGCCCAAGGTGGGCGCGCCGTATTACATGGTCGACCGGGAAGGCAACGGCCGTTTTAGTGAATCAGGCGATCTGGGCGGTGACAACCTGGCGCCGCCGCGCTGGGTTCTGGTTGAATTCTGATAGCGGGTTTGAAACAATGCCGGCGGGCAACCCCGGCATTGCCTTATCAGGTCAGCCCCAGCCATCCGCTGGCGCCCCTTCCCCAAGCCTGTCATGAGCGGCGCGGTCAGCCCCGGGGTCTCGTGGTTCAATCCGTTTGCACTACCGGTCAGTAGCGCCGCAACTCCAGGCACAGGTTTACAGCATGTCCGTTTTTTTACCACCGTAACGCCCGACGATCTGGCGCCGTTTTTTTAAAGCGTTATTACATCGGGCAATTGGTTGACCTTAAAGGCATTGCTGCCGGGATTACCAATACCAATTACTTTGTGACCACCACCCATGGTCGCTATGTGCTGACTTTGTTTGAAGCCCTGCAAAGCAGCGACCTGCCTTACTACGTCAATCTGACCGCGCATCTGGCGCATCACGGCATTGCGGTGGCGGCGCCCATTGCCAATATCGACGACCAATACACCGACACGCTGAATGGTCGCCCCACCCTGCTGGTGCCCTGTCTGCCTGGCACCGTGGTGATGAGCCCAATGTGGCGCAATGCGCGCAAGTGGGTGAGATGCTGGCGCAAATGCATCTGGCCAGCCGCAGCTATCCGGCGCACATGCCCAATCCGCGCGGCGTGCAATGGTGGGCCGATACCGCCGCCGAAGTCATGCAATACCTGGACGCCGACACCGCCGCGCGCTTGCAGGCCGAAGTGGATCTGCAATTGCGCCAGGACTATACAACGCTGCCGCAAGGCGTCATCCACGCCGATCTGTTCCGCGACAATGTGCTGCTGGATGGCGACCGCATCGGTGGTTTCATCGATTTCTATTACGCCTGCAACGACGCGCTGCTGTACGACCTGGCGATTGCGCTTAACGACTGGTGCCGCACAGACGATGGCGATATCGACCGCGCGCGCGCCGAGGCGATGCTGCAGGCCTACCAGAGCGTGCGCCCGCTGGAAGCCAACGAATTTGCGGCATGGCCGGTGATTTTGCGCGGCGCGGCACTACGCTTCTGGACTTCGCGCTTGCTCGACTTTTACAAGCCCGCCACCGGCGAAATGACCTACGCCAAAGATCCGGCGCAATACGAACGGGTGATTACGCACCACGCCCAGCGCCAGGATTTCTGGCTGGTGCCGGCGCCGGTCTGACCGGCTGAACCCCACGACGCAGCTACAGTGATGTAGCTGCCGTTGGCTTTTGCTGTAGCCGCTTTTGCGGTTGACCGATAACCCCGCTTCGAGCCTGCCATGACCGATCTGCTGCACGCCTTGTCCGAAATCCTCGACCCCGCCGGCATCCTGACTGGCGCGGCCACCGAGGGTTATATGATCGACGGCCGCCGCCGATATCACGGCCGCAATCTGGCGGTGCTGCGCCCGCGCAATACCGAAGAAGTGGCCGCCATCGTCAAACTATGCGCAGCGCATGGCGTGCCCATGGTGCCGCAGGGCGGTAACACCAGCCTGTGCGGCGCGGCCACGCCCGACGAAAGCGGCCACGCCGTGGTGATCGCGCTGGAACGCATGAACCGCGTGCTGGACGTGGATGTAGGCAACAACACCATTACCGCCGAAGCGGGCGCCATCATCGCCGATCTGCAAAAAACGCCGCGCGCGAGGCCGACCGTCTGTTTGCCGCCGATT
>BBFD01000530.1 GCA_001313065.1 Silvimonas sp. JCM 19000 | reverse complement strand
GCGCAGCCAAACGGCATTCCGACGCATCCAATTACTTTTACGAAATTGCCACTTCTCGGCTTTGCTGCAAATGCACGTCATCAACCCGGAATTACACGGGGCTAACACCGAGTTATTGGCAGATCGATATTCAATTTGTTCTAATCGATGCCAATTGCTCGACGGAGTGGTGGTCGCGATGATTTAACGTGACGGCATTTTTTTTCGGTAAATGGAAGCATGGTGGCCATCACGAAGTTCGTGTGGGATGCGACCAGGAAGCGGGAGATTGATGGGTTGCGGCTTGTAAAAAAACCAGTGCGGATCACTCCGGCACCGGCTTGGTTTTAGCTCCAGTCTGACGCCACCTTAAGAGTCAATCGACTGAATGGAGTAATTCTTCATCAAGGCATTAAGGAAATCACGACCAAAACTTTCAACCAAGCCGATATCGCGCTCCCCTTTTGCAGATAGCCAGTGCGCAATTTGTTCACAATCGAAAAAAAACAGTCCTCTATAACCGTCGCGATACTCCGCAAGTCTTGACCGCCGTCAAAAGCAAAGACACCAACATCAATTGGCCGATTTTGATACACAGCCCATTTTCCGGTCGCATCCACAAGAACTAGTCCGCTGCAATCGCCTGAGTTGCGCATTGCTTTGCTAATTTTGCTTACCTCTACAGGCCAAGCATCGTCCGAACTCAAACACCCCAACAACTCTCTGTTTGAGCTAGTAAATACCTTGACCTTGGATTCCACGCCAAAGCAAGTTCTGACGATCAACTGAATGGCCAAGATCAGAGCACCTGAGGAGCCAATATCGGCATCAAAGAACAAATAATTACCAAATCTCCGAGAAAATACATGCTGGGGAATGTCTGCTCCAGCAACAATCACACCCGGCGCTTCAGTGCCCGACTGAATGTCTTTATTGACTTGCATATCACTCCCCCTGGAATCTCAACTTAGTAATGATCTGATCCTTCACAGAGACCGACGCCGAGGGAACGCCATATGCTGCGCCTACCACGCCCCACCAGTAGACTGGGGATAAAATCTATAAACTTTATCGCCATTAGTCATGATGGTAACAGTGCCATCCTTTGAAAGCGTCTTGGAATACCCATTTGCAGCCAGATTGTCTATAGCCTCGGATTGCGTCAAATGGACGTTTATCTGATGTGCGCTATTTTTTTGGTCGCTTTGACGCCAAACGATATTTCAGTGACAGCACTCTCTGCTGTCTTTGCCGCCAAACCGACTTTTGATGCTTTATACGCCAGTTTCAATATGCCCGCATCTGCTGTCATTCCCAGCGCAGAGAATCCGAGATTCATTTTCGCTTCATGGATGTCGCCTTGCGCCCAATAGACCCCGGCATCTGCAAGAGTAAACGCGGAGCCCAAAAAAAACGAAGGTGCGAAAGCGCCGACTGTTAATACTCTGTGTATGTACGTAGTTGTCGTCGAGCCTTCTCCCGTACCAGCATTGCTTCCCACTTCGACAACTGGACCGGCCGTAACAATTCCTTTAGTCGTCTTTTCCTGCACGCCCCCAGCCACCTTCGAGGGGGCAAGCAATATATTGAAATCATCCTTAGATGACGATTGGCCAGCAGCACCCGCTCCGGTTGAACAGGTCAGCCCGTTTGCGAAGTTCTGGCCGAACAATGTATTCAATGCGGCATTCGCCTGCTCTGCGGCTATCGCACTCCTGAAGCCGCCGCTCTGAAACGCGTAACTGCCTCCCATACCCTGAAAGAAATTGTCCGCAGCCGATTGTGTATCAAATCCGATGTTCGAGCCGGTCGCGTAAAACTCGTAGCCCGTCGGATCCGTCCAGCTCATCGGGTTGTTGAGCACATAGCTATACCGGTTCGTATTCTGCAGGTTGGTGATATCCGTAACATCCGGATCAGCCTGCAGCATCCGCGATACATTCGGGTCGTAGATCCGCCC
>BBFD01000529.1 GCA_001313065.1 Silvimonas sp. JCM 19000 | reverse complement strand
TTGTATGCGTTGGCGCGCGCGCTGGCCGGTGCCTTGATGCGCGAGCAGGTCACCGAAATCGCGCTGGCGCATCTGGCCCCGCGCTTTAACGGCCAGGTCGGGCTGGCTGTGCCGACGCTGGATGAAAAGCTGGAGCAGGGCGGTGGTATGGCGCTCGATCTGGCGGTGGCCGATTGGGTCTATCGCCACGGCGCGAAGCGGGGCGTGGCACCGATACCTTGCCCGCAGCGCAGGCGTTTTATCTGCCGCTGACCGCGCCGATGCGGGTGCGCGGCGTGCTGGCCCTGCGCGCCGAGGCCGAAATCGATACCGAGGAACATCGTTTTCTGCAGACTTGCGCGGCGCAAATCGGGCTGGCGCTGGAGCGCGTGCATTTTGTTGAAGTGGCGCAGAACGCCTTGGTCAGCATGGAAGGCGAACGCCTGCGCAATCATCTGCTGGCGGCGATTTCGCACGATTTGCGCACACCGATCACCGTGCTGCTGGGCCTGGCCAGCACGCTGACCGAAAGCCCCTACGCCGCGCCGCCTGCCCGCGCCATCGCACAACAACTCACCGGCGAAATTCGCCGCATGAGCGATCTGGTCAACAACTTGCTGGATATGGCGCGGTTGCAGGCGGGTGAAGTGCAATTGCGCATGGATTGGCAATCGGTGGAAGAGCTGGTCGGCGCCAGCTTGCGAGCATTGGAACTGCGGCTGGAACAACATCCGGTTGAGCTGGCCGTGCCACCCGATTTGCCGCTGGTGGAGTGCGACGCGGTGCTGATGGAGCGCGTGCTGGTCAATCTGATCGACAACGCCATCAAATACACGCCGTTTGGCACCTTGATCCAGATCCGCGCGCAGGCCGCGCCGGGGCAAATGATATTGGAGGTGGTCGACCATGGCCCCGGTTTGCCGCCCGGGCAAGAAGACGCGCTATTCCAGAAATTTGTGCGCGGCCAGAGCGAATCCAACACCACCGGCGTCGGCCTGGGGCTGGCCTTATGCCGCGCCATCGTCGAGGCGCACGGTGGTACGATCAGCGCGCATTCCGGGCATGGCGCCACCTTTCGCGTTGTGCTGCCCCGGCGCGAACTCCCTCCCTTAGCTGATCTGGAAAGCCCGCTGCCATGACCGCCCTGCCTAATGCGCCGACGCTGGTGCTGATCGAAGACGAACCGCAAATCGCCCGTTTTGTGACGATGACGGCAGAAGCGGCCGGCCTGCAACTGTGGCATGCCGCCACGGCACGCCAGGGCCTGGTGGAGGCCGGTACGCGCCAACCCGATCTGATTATTCTTGACCTCGGCTTACCCGATGGCGACGGCGTGGATTTGATCCGTGAAATCCGCGGCTTTAGCGCCGTGCCCATTCTGGTGTTGTCGGCGCGCAGCCAGGAAGCGGACAAGGTCAACGCGCTGGACGCGGGGGCGGATGATTATCTGACCAAGCCCTTCGGCACCAATGAATTGATGGCGCGGGTGCGGGTGTTATTGCGGCGGCATGCACGCGATAGCCAGGGCGGCACGGCGGCACAAACGCTGGGCGATGTCAGCGTCGATCTGGTGGCGCGCACGGTAACGCGCGCGGGGCAGCCGGTGCATTTGACGCCGACGGAATACCGGCTGCTGGCCACGCTGATCCGCCACGCGGCAAAGTGCTGACGCACCGCCAGTTATTGCTTGAAGTCTGGGGCCCGGCCTATGTAGAGCACAGCCACTATCTGCGCATCTATATGGGCCATTTGCGGCAAAAGCTGGAGGCCGACCCGGCCCGACCGGCGCATTTGCTCACCGAGTCGGGCGTGGGTTACCGGCTGGTGATCTAGCGGACCGGGGCGCACCAGTTGCGCGTGGCGTCGATGCCGCCGTCGGCGGAGCGATAGCCCAGACAACCCAGCACCGAATCGAACAAATCCTGATGCGGCTGTACCGACCCCGCCAGGCTACGCAGGCGCGCAAAATCGG
>BBFD01000528.1 GCA_001313065.1 Silvimonas sp. JCM 19000 | reverse complement strand
AATATGGCCGGACAGCGCGTCGTGCGCCGCGCGACATAACGCGGGCTATCGATCCAGCCACGCACGTCGCTGGGGGCGATATCGCTGATCTGGTCGTAACCGAACACATCACGCATTTGCGCCGTCCACTGGCGCAACCCATCGGCTTTACGCGCGCTGGTGGCCACGTGCAGATAGCCACGCACCAGATCGCAATCAATGCCGTATTGCGCCACGCGTTGATGCAGCAAGCGCACCCCTGCCACCGAGATATCCCACGCCTGTCGTGCCGCTGCCGGGCCCAGTTGTTGCAGCACGGTATCGTCATTGGCAAAACCAACCAACACTTGCCCGCCGTTGCGGCCCGAGGCGCCCCACGCCACTTGTTCGGCCTCGAGCACGGCCACGCTGAACCCGCGCTGGCGTAACGCCAGCGCCGCCGACAAGCCGCTATAACCGGCGCCAACAATACAGACATCCACATCCAGCGCCCCCAGCAAGGGCGCATCTGCGGGCGGGCGCGTCACACTGGCTTCGTACCAGGAATGCGCCACCATTGCGGCTTCACGTGAGTTCATGGCTTTGCTTCGCCTGATTTGAGTTGAGCGCATTGATGCGCGCGGCCGGCCAGCCAGGTCCAGACCAGATGCGAGGCCATATTGACGGTCAGTTCGGCATGGTCATAAACCGGAGCCACTTCGACGCAATCCATGCCTACCCACGGCAAATCGCACAGCTCTTCCAGGATGGTCAGCACTTGATTGGAGGTCAGGCCGCCGGGTTCGGGGGTACCGGTGCCGGGGGCGTAGGCCGGGTCAAGGCAGTCGATATCGAAGCTGAGATACAGCGCATCGTGCCCGGCAAAACGCTGGCGGATGTCGTCGAGTAGCGGTGCCAGTTGCGTCGGGTTTTCCAGGCCACGCAGCATGCGGGCGGTCCAGACCTTGCCCCCCATCAAGTTGACGTATTCGCGGGCCGCCCGATCGCCGGCCGAACGAATGCCGATCTGGACCGTGGCCTTGGGGTCAACCAGGCCTTCGGTAATGGCTTCGTACACCCAGGTGCCATGGCCCGAGGTCTCGCCAAAATGGTCGGTCCAGGTATCGCAATGCGCGTCGAAATGCAGCAGCGCCAGCGGCTTGCCATAGCGTTTGCGATAGGCGCGCAGCAGCGGCAAGGTAATCGAGTGATCACCCCCCAGCCAGCACATCTGGCGCTCGGCGATCAGTTGCTCTATCTGCGGCTCCACGCTGGTGCGCATCGCTTCAATCGACGTATTGGGCGCGCGCAAATCGCCGGCGTCAGCCAGATGCGCCAGCGGCGACAAATCAAAATGCGCATGGGTGGCATCGCACAACATCAGGCTGGCGCGCCGGATGGCCTCGGGACCAAAGCGCGCGCCGGGGCGGTTGGTGACCGCGCCATCGTAGGGGATGCCCGCGATGCCGAATGGCCGTTCCGGCGCGTCTTTAAGCCTGGGCGCGCCCATAAAGGTGGACGACGACATATATGCGAATTCGTAATCAGCCATGATGTGTGTTTGCCTGTTGCCAGATTGCGTGAGCGCGGCGGAATTGATGCAGCCAGCGTGTGTAAACATGCGCCGCCAGTGCCTGGCTGGCGACGATGTGGTGGTCGATCCCGGCGCGGATTTCGGCCAGGGTTTGTACGGTGTCGATCGATGGATGGGCCAGCACTTCGGCCGCACAAGTAATCAGCCATTCTTCAACTTTGGCGCGGTCGACTTCGATATGAAACTGCATGCCCAGATGGATATTTCCGAAGGCAAACGCCTGGCAACTGCACTGGCTGCTACTCGCCAGCGGCGTCGCGCCGGGCGGTACGGTAAAACCATCGTAATGCCAATGCATCAGGGTGGGATGTTGCGGGGTGCCAAACCAGTGATGCCCGAGCGGATGACCGTTGAAATCGACCGGATGCCAACCGATTTCCGGCTGCGGCCCGCGCGCCACCGTGCCGCCCAGCG
>BBFD01000527.1 GCA_001313065.1 Silvimonas sp. JCM 19000 | reverse complement strand
CGGTAGGCCGGGGCGTTGGCGGTCAGGGTGGCGTAGTCGCCAGCGATTTCAACCGGGATATCGCCGGACTTCAGCCGAGCTTGACGGCGTTGTTCTGGCTGGATTGCGCGATGGTCCATGCTGTGCCAGCGTGGGGTGACCCGCGAAGGGCAGTTCGTAGCCCGGGGTAAAGATGCGGACTTTGGCGTCGGCAGCGCTGTCGCGGTCGGGCGCAAACACAAAAGTGGTTTCAGACAGATTGAGTTGCTGCGCGATCTGCTGCATTTGCACGTCGTCCAGGCCGTCCGCCTGGTCAAACACCGCCAGCGGATTGCCGCCGAAGGTTTCTTGCGCAAACACATTGACGATGCGATAGCGATAAGTAGGCATAAGCCGCAATCCGGTTACAAGTGAGGGTCGCCCAGAATGCGGCAGCGCGCGGTGGGGCGATAGCGACAGGCGGGGTGTTTTCAGATCAAAACAGTTGCAAAACACGCCGAAAACAGTAACCGGCGGCGCATTTCGTAAGGTTTTGCGGCAACCAGGGCGATTTGCCGCTGTATAGCGCGGGCGGACTGTATAATATGGCGCTTTGTTTTCTGACAAATCAGGCGTCTGCCTGGCTTAAATATGCAAACGGCGGGGCGCTTGGTTTTGAGCTGACCCGGATACGCCGGCTTTTACTGGTTGAATGATGATACGCAAGCTGATCGGCAAGGTATTGCGCCGCCCGGGCAAACGGGTAATGCACGCCAAACATTACGGCATCCGACGTGAAGACATCCATCACGGCGCGCTCAAGGTCTGTGACCGCTTGCAGGATGCGGGCTACGAGGCTTATGTCGTCGGCGGCGCGGTGCGCGATCTGATGCTGGGCAAATCGCCCAAAGACTTTGATGTGGCCACCAGCGCCACGCCCGAACAAGTGCGGCATATCTTCAATCGCTCGCGCATTATCGGCCGACGCTTTCGCATCGTGCACGTGCCGTTCTATGAGCGCGGTGGCGAAGAAATCATCGAAGTCACCACCTTCCGTGGCGCGGGCGAAGCGCCGACCGATGAATCGGGCCGCATCCTGCGCGATAACGTCTATGGCAGCCTCGAAGACGATGCGCTGCGCCGCGACTTTACCGTCAACGCGCTGTATTACGATCCCAGTCGCGAAGAAATCATCGACTTTCATCACGGCGTGGATGATCTCGAAAGCAAAAAAAAGCTGGTGATGATAGGCGAAGCGGATGTGCGCTACCGCGAAGATCCGGTGCGCATGCTGCGCGCGGTGCGCCTGGCGGCCAAGCTGGGCCTTGAAATTGCGCCCACCACGCGCAAACCGATTTCGGAACACGCCAATCTGTTGCAGAACATTCCGTCGGCGCGTTTGTTCGACGAGATGATGAAGTTGTTGTTATCGGGCCGCGCCTGGGACTGTTTGATGTCGCTGCGCGCCGAAGGCCTGCACAACTATCTGTTTCCGGTGCTCGACCAACTGCTGACCAAACCGGCGACCGCGCAATTCCTGCAAAAGGCGCTGGCCAGCACCGACCAGCGTCTGGCCGAAGACAAACCGGTTTCGGCCGGCTTTCTGTTTGCGGCTTTGTTGTGGCACGAAGTGGAAGCGGATTGGCAGAAGCGCCAGGCGGCCGGTGAATACCCGGTGCCGCCCTGGTGGCGGCGATGAACGAAGTCGAATCGACGGTGGAAAAACGCCTCGCCATCCCCAACCGCTACGGCGCGGCGATGAAAGAAATCTGGTTGCTGCAACCGCGCTTTGAACAACGCGTGGGCACGCGCCCGCATCGTTTGCTGGAGCAGCAACGCTTCCGCGCCGCCTATGACTTTTTTGTTGCTGCGCGCTGAATGCGGCCTGATCGACAAAGAATTGGCCGAATGGTGGACGCAATTCCAGTACTGCGATGACAACACGCGCTCGGCCATGATCGCGCGTGTGGCCAGCCCGGCGCAGGGTGATCGCAAACGCGCGTCGGC
>BBFD01000526.1 GCA_001313065.1 Silvimonas sp. JCM 19000 | reverse complement strand
AGCGGCTCCGAAGCGCAAGCGGCCTGACGCGCCGTGTTGTACGGCATCGCAGTGCTGCTGAGCTTTCTGGTGGCGGGCGAAGCCGTCAGCGCTGCATTGCATCTCCCCATGCCCGGCCCTGTGTCGGGCATGTTGCTTTTACTGCTCTGGAGCATGGCGCGCCGCCGCGTGGATGAACGCGTCGCCAAAACCGCGACCAGTCTGCTCAGTTATCTCGGATTATTTTTTTCTGCCGGCCGGTGCGGGTTTGCTGGTGCTGGGCGGCGTGTTGCAACAGCACGGCCTCGCGCTGGCGTCGTGGTTGCCTTGTCGACCCTGATTACGCTACTGGTCACCGCATGGGTGCTGCACTGGCTGTTGCGCCGCCGTTTCCGGAGTGGCGCATGAACGCCGTCTGGACCACGTTGCAGGCACAAGCCGCCACCTGGTTGGCGCTCACCGTGCTGGCATGGCTGCTGGCCGACTGGCTGTATGTACGTTCGGGCCGCCGCGCCATCTGCAATCCGGTGCTGCTGGGCATCGCGTTGGTAATGACGGCGCTATGGCGTTGCGCGAGCCTATGCCGATTACTTTAGCCACGTGCGGCTGATTCATTTTCTGCTGGGCCCAGCCACGGTGGCGCTGGCGGTGCCGCTCTATCTCAATATCAATCGGCTGCGCGCACTTGCTTTGCCTTTGTTGCTGGCCTTGGCCATCGGCAGCGTGGTGGGCATCGCGTCGGCTTTGTTGCTGGGGCGCTTGTTCGGACTCGATCACAGCTTGCTGGCCACGCTGGCGCCCAAGTCGGTCACCACGCCGATTGCGATGGCGCTGTCGGCGCAGCACGGCGGCTTGCCCGCGCTGACCGCAGGCATTGTCATCGTGACTGGCGTGTTGTGCGCAGTGGCGGCAGTGCCGTTATTGAATGCGCTTAAATTACGCGACCCGCTGGTGCAGGGGTTTGCGATCGGCATCGCAGGCCACGGTATCGGCACCGCGCGCGCTTGCAGGTGTCCAGTACAGCGGGTGCGTTTGCCGGTTTGGCGATGGGATTGAATGCGCTGATGACGTCGCTGTTGCTGCCGCTGTTGCTGGCGTGGCTGGGTTAGCCGGGCTTAAGCGCTGGCGCTGAATAGCGACTGGCTGATCTGATCGCTGGCTGATAAGCACCCGCCACTTGCTGGCCTTTGCTGCCGCGCGCGCTGATCTCGGCTTGGGCTTGTGCTTCCATCGCGCGCGCCTGCGCGGCCACGGCGATATCCTGGCCCGACGGTTGCGACGGCGCTAACGCCGCGGCCTGAATAATCCGCGCCTTGCGGATGGTCTCTTCGGGCGTGCGGCCCGGGCTCACATCGACCGACACATCGCCGCCATTGGCGTATTGCTTGCCATCGGCCCGGTGGTCATCTTGTAATTGGCGCCGCTGGTGGCCAAGCGCCGGCCGCAGCCAGATGCGCTTGTTCGTGCGCCCGCGTTTCCTTATCGATTTTGACTAGCTGATCGACCTCGGCTTGTTGCGATTTGCTCAGCGGATCGCCCGTGGGGGTTTTGCCGGTGGTGGCGCTACTGCTGTTGGCGCTGGCTTTGTTGGTGTCGGATGGTGCCGAGCCGGTCGCTTGGGTAGCGCTGTTTGCACTGGCCGGGGCACCCGAGGAGGCACTGCTCGTCGCGCTGCTTTGTTGCGCGCGCGCGGCCGCCACCGTGCTGGCTTGCAGCAGGCTGGTCATTTCGGACGGGTTGGCGGCGGCGGAAATCATGTTGCAATTTTAGTAAAAAAAATTCACGCTTCTGACTCGGGTTTGTCAGCGTGTTATCAGCTTTTGCGCTGCCGTGTGTCGTTTTGTATCGACTGTCGGGCCATTTGCGCCTGCCTCAGCGCCACCTTTGCGTTAAACCTTGAGCAGCATCTCGCGGCCGGGCAGCCAGCGGTCGAGGTGGGCAATCGCGATGGCGGGCTGGGTGGCCAGCAACTGCTCGGCGGTTTCGCGC
>BBFD01000525.1 GCA_001313065.1 Silvimonas sp. JCM 19000 | reverse complement strand
CGCGGCTGGCGGCGGTTTCGCCCAGGGCCGCAGCGATCTCGGCCTTGTGCTTGCCCCACCAGTCAAATTCATACGACGCGGAAATTTGCGGCTCGGTATCGGTCACCCATTCACCGGCCAGCGGCGGTGGAATCAGACCGTATTCGGACGTCAGCTCGCGCGTCACCGACACACTGGCGCGCACATTCACGCCTTCGTTGGCATGCGCCTGTTGCACGCCAGCCTGCGCCGCCAGCACACGCGTTTGCGCCACCACCAGGTTGGGCGAGCCTTTAAGCGCAGCATCCATCAGTTGATCGAGCTGGCTGTCGTGATAACGCGACCACCAGCGGGCATCGGGCCAGCCTTCGCTGGCCAGTTTGATCTGGCTGGAAAGCTGCGCGCCTGCGGCGTCGCGCAGTTGTACGGACTGATGGTCTTCCGGAATCCGGGCGCAGCCGGCCAGCGCCAGCAAGCCCAAGGCGAGATAAGGTTTCATGGCTTTTCTATGTAGTAGTTCAGTGGACCCTGCGCTCAGGCAAAGGCGCCGAGCAGCTTCTTGAGGATGGCTTCGAGCAGGTCGCGTTCTTCCGCCGTCAGATCGTTAAACGGTGAGAAGGCATGGTTCTGGATTTTGGGTAGCGTACGTTGCACCAGCTCTTCGCCTTGCGGGGCCAGATACAGGTCAATGCGACGCCGGTCTTCCGGGTTGGGCTCGCGGCGCAGCAGGCTTTTGGCCACCAGCTCGTCGCAAATCCGCGTGACATTGGCGCGCGACTCGCCGGTCGCTTCGGCCAGGTCAGACGGGTTGAGCGGTTTGCCGCCCGAGCTGACCAGCATCACCAGCGCCAGAAAACTGATGCGGTTGAGGTTATATTCGCGCAGCACTTCGTTCATGCGGCTGTTAAGGCCGCCGGCGATGTGTTGCAACAGCATTTTAAGCAGCACGGCTGGCGGTCGCTGCCGGGCACGCGCGCACAAACCCGCTCGATGCGGTTTTCGATATCCGCAAAGGTGGGAAAAGCGTCTGGGGTGGGGTGGACATGATCATTCATGCCGGGATAGTAAATTTCTGAATTATTTTTTTGACAAGAATAATTTAGGGCTGTATCTCTGCCGCGACGTTGTGATTTTCCCGTAGCCCGCTGTTTGAACTGCGCCAGATCAAGGCATCTTGGGTTTTTTTGACCGGGCATCGGTTAAAGTTCGGTCATGAAACAATCACTTGATCGCATTCTCACTTCTCAGGGTTTCGGCACGCGTAAAGGCGTGCGCGAGCTGATCGCCGATGGCGAAGTGGCCGTCAACGGCCAGATCGTCACCGACTGGCGCACCGATGTTGAAACCGAAGGCCTGATGATTACCCTGTTTGGCGAGGAAGACTGGCCCTATCGCGCCCAGCTCTATCTCGCCTTGAATAAACCCACCAATTACGAATGCTCGCGCAAGCCGAGCCACCATCCCGGCATTCTGACGCTGCTGCCCGAGCCCTATCGCTGGCGCGATGTGCAACCGGTGGGACGGCTGGATCATGACACCACCGGTTTGCTGCTGCTGTCGGATGACGGCGCGTTTATTCATGCGCAGTCACACCCCAAACATCATCAGCCCAAAAAAAATATCTGGCCACGCTGGCGCAAGCGGCGACTCCAGCCTGGCCGAGCAATTACTGAACGGGGTCAAACTGCACGACGAACCAGCGCCGCTGCACGCGCTGTCGGCCGTGCTGGTGGATGAGCTGCATATCGAGATGGTGCTGGAGCAGGGCAAATACCATCAGGTCAAACGCATGCTGGCGGCGGCGGGTAACCATTGCGCCGCCTTGTCGCGCGTGGCCATCGGCGGGCTGACACTGGCCTCGCTTGAGCTGGCTGAAGGCGAATATATTGAACTGGATGCCGAGCAACTGGCTGCGCTCAACCGTACCGGCGACGCCGCCTGATGGCCGCGCTGCGCATGCTGGCCGGGCCCGAAGCGCTGCGGCAATTACGCGAACACGGCTCAAGCCCGA
>BBFD01000524.1 GCA_001313065.1 Silvimonas sp. JCM 19000 | reverse complement strand
CGGTGAAACGGTGGATTTCGCCAATCCCAGCGCAAACAACGATGGCGACTTTACTCGCCGCCAGCAACGCGTTGCCGCCGCCGGCGCCGGTGGAACCTATGAACAGATGACAGGCGACCTCAGCCAGGTCAATTACAGCAGCGGCCGGATCGGCCTGATTGATTTTCGGGCGCAGACCGAGCAATTCCGCTGGCTGATCTTTGTGCCGATGTTCCTGACCCCGATTGCAGCCCGCTGGCTGATGCTGGCCAAGCTGTCCGGCAAGGCGAAGAAGGCCACGGTCGAGTGGATCGCCCCGCGCTGGGAATACATCGACCCGGTGAAAGATGCCAAGGGCGACATGATCCTGGCAGCCGCGGGCATCAAGACCCAATCGGATCTCTGGCACGAACGCGGTTATGACCGCGAAGAACAGCTGCGCAAGCTCAAGCAAGACCGTGAGGACCTGACCTCTGCAGGGGTGACCATCATCTACGACAGCGAAACGGTCGTCGAACCCAATATTGAACCCATAAGCCCCGCCTAGAGCGGGGCTTTCTGTTTCTGGAGCCGCAATGCCCATTCCGAACAGCCTGCCGCTGCAAAGCCGGGCCATGCCGGTCAGCAGCGTCAACGTTGAAGACCGCACCATCGAGCTGGTCTGGACCACCGGCGCCGCGGTGCGTCGCTACGACTGGTGGCAGGACCGCTATTACGACGAAGTGCTGTCGCTTGACCCGGCCGCCGTCGACCTGACCCGACTCAACGCCGGCGCGCCGTTGCTCAACAGCCATGACAGTTCCGACCTGGCCAGCCAGATCGGGGTGGTCGAGCGCGCCTGGCTGGATGGCGAAGAGGGCCGTGCCATCGTGCGTTTTTCCGCCCGCGAGGATGTCGAGCCGATCTGGCAGGACGTGGTGGCCGGGATTATCCGCAATGTCTCGGTCGGCTACGTGGCGCGTACCTATCAGGTCGAGGAGCGCCAGGGTCTGGTGCCGGTCTACACCGCGACCGACTGGGAACCCTATGAATTGTCCATGGTGCCCATTCCGGCCGATGCCGGCGCGGGCACGCGTGGTCAGCCCACCCCCAACGGTCAGCGCAGCTGGCCGTGCAATTTCATCACCTCGCAGATGCCGAACCCACAACCCGTAACGAGGAACCGATGCCTGCTCCCGTAAATACTCCGGCGGCCGATGATGCTGCCACCCGCGCCGCGGCCGATGCCGCTGTTCAGGCTGAACGCCAGCGTGCTGCGGATATTCGCAGCGCGGTGCGCTCGGTCGGTCTGGCCGACACCGTTGCCGATGACTTCGTGCAGCGCGGCCTCAGCGTCGAAGCCGTCAACGCTGAATTGATTCGCCAGCTCGCTGCGCGTTCGAATGAAACCACCACCCGCAGTCAGACGCCGCACGTCGTGGCCGGCGCGTCCGAACAACATCAACGCCGCGAGGCGATCGCAGCAGCCGTCATGCACCGCGCGGGCAATCTGGTGCAGTTGCCCGAAAACGCCCGCGAATTCCGCGGCCTGAGTCTGCCTGAGCTGGCGCGTTACGCGCTGGAAAAGGAAGGCGTCGATGTGCGTGGCCTTTCGCGACCGGAAGTCGTCCAGCGCTCGCTGCTGGGTACCTCCGATTTCGCGGTGGCCTGAGCAACGTCGTTAATCGCACGCTGCGTCAGCAATACGAAATTGCCCCGCGTAGTTTCACGCGCTGGGCACGCAAGGGCACGTTATCCGATTTTCGTCCGGCCACCCGGGTGCAGATTTCCGGTGCCGGTGTGCTGGAAAAGGTCAACGAAAGCGGCGAAATCAAGCGCGGCCAGCTCAACGATTCGGGCGAGCAGATCTACCTCGACAACTACGGCAAAATCATTGGCATCACCCGCAAGGCCATCATCAACGATGACATGGACATCTTCGGCCGCGTGCCGGCGATCTTCGCCCAGGGCGCGGCGGCGATGGAATCGGCACTGGTGTATGGCGTGTTGACCGGTAATCCGGCCATGGCCGATGGCACCACCTTGTTTC
>BBFD01000523.1 GCA_001313065.1 Silvimonas sp. JCM 19000 | reverse complement strand
GGCGCGGCCGGGATGGTGACGGCGCGCGCGGCACGGTGCTGTTGATCAAACGCAAGCAAGCGCGTTTCATCCGCGCCCAGGCTGTACAGCGCGCTCAGCGCCATGGGCAAATGATTGCTGAAACCGCGTACGGACGCGATGCCGCGATTGGCATCGAGCAGTGCAAACAAAGTGGATGTGGGCGTCATGGCAGATCTCCGCATTTGATGTGGCGCCACTCTACAAGTTAAAGTTAACTTTAATGCAAGTGGCATATCAAACCGGTGGTCGGCGGGGCAAGGAGAAAATAACGATGCAACCAGGCGGCTGATCAGTATCAGCGAACTGGCCAAACGTGCAGGCGTCGCGGCCAGCGCGCTGCGCTTTTATGAAGCTCAGGGATTGATCTGCAGCGTGCGCACGGCCAGTGGCCAGCGCCAGTTTGTGCGCGACACCTTGCGCCGCGTGGCATTTATCCGCGTTGCGCAAAGCGTGGGCTTAAGTCTGCAGGAAATCACCGAAGCGCTGGCGACCCTGCCCGCGCAACGCACGCCGACGCGCGCCGATTGGGACGAGCTGGCGCAGCACTGGCAAAGCCGTTTGCAGGCGCGCATTGATACGCTCACGGCGTTACGCGATCGGCTGGGGGCATGCATAGGCTGCGGTTGCCTGTCGATGCAGCATTGCCATCTGTACAACCCCAACGACATCGCCGCCGCACAAGGCAACGGCCCACGCTATTTAATCGGTGACGCCAGCGAACGGCCAGCATCCGCGCTGGGGGATAACCCGCATGGCTGCGTTTAATTGACGGGCGCAAAATGCGCGCTGCCGCGTCTGAATATTAGAAACCATTGATGCAGGCGTGCTCGCCCGCTTGTGCAGCAAACCGACTCCGAACGCCCGGTTCTGGCCGACCAGGGGTGGTCCTGGTTTTAATCCTGCCGCTGATCAGCCTACTAACGGCATGCGCTAAGGCATTTAGCGCGCTCTGAATACCTTATCGGGAGACCGCCATGTATCGTCATCTGAACAAATCCAGCGCTCAACACAGCAAGCAAACCGAGATGGTAATCACCGTGACGTTGTGGATGCCGCTGGCCATCGCCGCCATCTGGTACGTCGAAACGCGCACTGGCCTGTTCAGTAGCCTGTTCCGCGCCGCGCACTAGGCAGCTATTTCCGCTTGCGCGGTTACGCCTGCCGCAATCCCTACTCCACGCCTGTCCGTGCTCTGCCGGATGGGCGTTTGTATTTGCGCCGCGCTTAGTGCATCGAATCGCGATAGTGGTCGAGTTCTGCATCGACATCGGGGTCATACAGATCTGCAAACGCGTCATCTTCCAGGATGATGCGGCTCAGTTCTTCCATTTGCAGCGGCTGGCGTTGGTTCTGGGATTGCGGGTTGTTTTGTACGGTATTCATGATGTTGGGCTCCTCGTTGAAACTGGAGCCAATGTACCTGCGGCAGCCCCGCCGCCCGCATCGGTGTAGCGACGTAATCCTGCGTCAGACAAAGCAGCATGCGCATGTGCATAGCTGGCCTGGAACACAGCCAGACAAGCCGCCTGCCAGCCCGTCAGATTCGGGCCGCAGGTCTTTTGCTATCAGGCGTTTTCGCGCGCAATGCGGCACAGCGCGGCAAAGCAGTCCGGGTCCAGCGCGCTGCCTACGGAGCGCTGCATGATAGCCAGCGTCTCTTCGATCGGCGTTGCGCCGCGGTAGGGCCGGTCGGCGCTGATGGCGTCAAAGATGTCGGCGGTGGTGATGATGCGGGTTTCCAGACTGATCTGGCGGCGCTCAGGCGGTTGGGATAACCGGTGCCATCCAGCCGCTCATGGTGCGCACCGGCCATCGCGGCCAGTTCGTGGAAAGCACCGATGCGCGCCAGGATCTCCTCGGTAAAGCGCGCATGTTGCTGCACCGCCTGCCATTCCGGCCCGTCCAGCTTGCCCGGCTTATCCAGTATCGAATTGCTGACGCCCAGTTTGCCCACATCGTGCAGCAAGGCCGCGCGGCGCAACCAGCG
>BBFD01000522.1 GCA_001313065.1 Silvimonas sp. JCM 19000 | reverse complement strand
CGCCGGAGCCGGGGCCACCCTCAGCGCCGCGCTGATCCGCCAGGTGGCCAAGCGTCATCCCGATCCGGCCTGGCGTTTTGCCATGGCACATCTGGCGCAAGTCGATCCACTCACCGACGGCGGTGGCAGCCGGTACTACCCGGAGCTGGCTGCCAGCTCGCTCGACCCCGCCATGCCGGCGCAGCTGGATGCCTATGCCCAGGCGCATATCGATCCGGCCGAGCGCCGTATCTCTGACCATCAACGCCAGCAAATCAACGTGCGCCTGCGCTTTTTTTGCGCACGCAGCTGCCGCAACTGGAGCAGTGGCTGGCGCAGCACTGAAACGCGGGCCAGCTTGCGGCCAGCGCATTGCTTGTCCAGGATTAAGTAGCCGCTGCGCATGCAGCGGCATTTTCCAGGACAAAGCGATGCGGGCAATCTGGCGGTGGTGGGTGGGGCTGGCGATGGTATTGGCGTGGCACAGCGCCTCGGCCGATGGTTTGTGTACGTTCAGCCCGATCAACATCGTTTTGCCCAGCGTGAGCGCGGTCAGTGGCGGCGCCATCACCGTAACCGCCACTACCAATATCTCCTGCAGCGGCCTGCCAGTGGGCAATGTGCGGGTGTGTCTGCAGCTTGGCGCGGGCAGCACGTACGACGCCGCCCCGGCCACGCGCTATATGCCAACGGCAACGTCGGGCAGATGCAATACAACGTCTATACCGACGCCAGCTACTCGACCGTGTGGGGCACCTATGCCAATCCGCCGGTGGGGTATACCGATGTGGCGCTGTCCAATTTGCTGACCGGCAGTGGCAGCATGCAGCTTTATTTCAAGATTCCCGGCGGCCAGACCGGGCTGACCCAGGGCACTTATACCGCATCACTCACCGCCAATAGCGTGGCGACTTATGTGCAATGGCTGCTGGGGTATTCGCATGCCTGCAACACCACCATCGAAAACAACCTCGGCACGGTGCCAATCACCATCAGCGCCACCGTGATTGCCGATTGCAGCATTACCACCAGCAACATCGCTTTCGGCAATCAGGGCCTGCTGAACACCGCCCTGACTGCCAACGGTGCAATCAGCGTGCAATGCACCAATGGCTCGCCGTACACGATCGCGCTGGATAAAGGCACCACCAGCGGCGCCACCCTGCTGGACCGGCAGTTGAAGAGTGGTTCGAACGTGGTGCACTACCAGTTGTATTCCGACTCGGCCCGCACCACGGTCTGGGGCGATGGCACCTCGGGTGCGCCCACGCTGGGTAAGACCGGCACAGGGGGCATCCAGTCATGGCCGGTGTATGCGCGGATTCCGGTACAGACCACGCCCGCCACGGGAACCTATACCGATACGATCACCGCGACCGTGAGTTTTTTGAGTATCCGTAAGCGCCTACACGCTTTACAGCCTGACGCCCGGAACAAGCGCGGCGGGCAGGGGCTCCCAGCTGTTTTGGACTACGGGAGTACGGAGATGGATAGCGATCGCAAAGTCGACGACGTGGTGAGCCGCGATGGCAACTACTGCTTTACCGCCAACGGCGAGGTAGTACATCAGGTGGCGCATGCACAATGCGGCAATCAGGATTTGTTGCGCGAGCAACTGGCCGATGTGGGGCGCAAGCCGTGGGCCGAGGAAAGTCTGGTGGAGAAATTCAAGGATCTGGTGACCGGGCAGGCGGCGGAAAAGTAGGCCGGCGTCTAGCCAGGCTGAATGAAGCGCCAACCGATAGGGTGGGTCTAGACCCACCCCCCAAAGTGGCAAGCCAGAACAACCCGACGCGCGAGGGCGGTGTGGATTTGCGATGGGCGTACTTGCTGGCGGCTTTGAATGGTGGGTCTCGACCCACCGTATGAGAGGTTGGCGGATCGTGGCGGGAACGGTGACAAATCAGACGGCAGTAGCCTGCGAAATGGATGCGCTCAGCGGGCGCTGCGACATTCACTGTCACCCGTCGCAACCACGCCCACCCGATGTTGCGCAGCAACGAGGCAGCACGCCAGGCCAACAGCAGCCATTA
>BBFD01000521.1 GCA_001313065.1 Silvimonas sp. JCM 19000 | reverse complement strand
TGCCAGTTTGATGCGCTGTGGTTGGGTGGGGCTGGGTTTTTTTTGGGCGTGCGGCGTGTCCGGCGTTGCCGGACCTGGAACCTTTTACCGCTTAGCCTGCGGCGCATGTTTGAAACCGGGGGGCGCCCCGTTGCGCCTCACTTTTCTTTGCTTCGCCAAAGAAAAGTAAGCAAAAGAAAGGCGACCCCACTCGCGAATCCTTCGCTCGCCAGGGGGCCCGCAGGTCAAAAAAAACCGAAACGGACCGTCTGTTACTTCGATGGCTCAGCTGCCGCTCCGCGGACGCGACGCTCAGTCGGAGCCCCTTCGGGTCTCCTACCTTCGCGCGCTCAGGAGATGGCGTGGCATAGCTGCGACCGCTGGCCTCGTTGCCTTCGGCAACATCGGGTGGGCGTGGTGGCTGGGCCGTGACGATGATCCATAGGGTGGGTCGTGACCCACCAGCCAAAGCCATCGCTACATCACCGCGATTTGCACGTCCCGCGCGGTCGACAACCTCAATGGGTCTGCCCAGGTTTACGGCGGGTGACTTTGAAACCTTTTACCGCTTAGCCTGCGGCGCATTTTTTTGATACCCGGGGTGGCCGTGACGATGATCCATAGGGTGGGTCGTGACCCACCAGCCAAAGCCATCGCTACATCACCGCGATTTGCACATCCCGCGCGGTCAACAACCTCAATGGGGCTGCCCAGGTTTGCGGCGGGTGACTTTGTCCGGCTTTGTCGGATCGGTTCTTTCTGCGTGCAGCCTAAATCAGTCATCTCTAATATTTACTCATCAATTCAAACACTTGCTGCGCCTCGCTGGGGCGTGGTGGGCTGGCGTGGCTCGATGCTGGTGCAAACATTGTGCGCAATACGTCGTGATTCATTACGCGCGTAACTGGCATGTTTCGTGCTGTAACCATGCTGCAATAGTCATATCCATGAAAGCCTTGACATGGTCAGTCTGGCCTCTATGGTAGAGATTGCCTTGCATTTGTAATAAATCGCCTTACGAAACGTGGCGCGCCGTTGTGGTCGCCACGTTTTGTTGGTTCAGGCACCCGGCCGTGACAGTCACGTAGACCCGTGCGACGACGGCTTGATTTCAACGTCTTTTCAAACAGAAGAGTGAGTTGCTATTCCATGAAAAAAAACTGAACCTGGCTCAAGCCGTTACGCCTTTGCGGCTGACGGCAATGGCTATGCTGCTAGCCACCACCTTTGCCGTTAGCGTTCCGGCGCAAGCGGCGGTACGTATTTCGGCGGATGCGCGCGTCAAGGATCTGGGCGCCGCCCGTGCGGGGGATTTAAAGACTGTTACGTTGGCGATGGGCTTGCGCAATCAGGCTGCGCTTAATACCTATCTGGCCAGCCTGACCAATCCGGCCAGCCCCAATTACCGGCATTTTCTGACCCCGGCGCAGTTTGCCGCGCAGTACGGGCAGAGCGCCGCCACCGTGGCACAAGTGACCAAATATCTGGCCGCGCAAGGCTTTCAGATCAACAAGGTGTTTGCCAATAACCTGTTGATCACCGTGACCGGCACCAACGCGCAATTTGCCGCCGTGTTCGGCACCAGCATCCATAGCTACACCGACAGCGTTCATACCTGGCAAGCACCGGCTACGGCCGTTGCTATCCCGACCGCCATCGGTGGGGTGGTGACGTCGGTGGCGGGCTTGAATACCGGCCGCGCCTGGCTCTTATGCCACCAGGGTACCCAACAGCGGCAAATTGGCCGGTGATGCCGTCGGGCTGAGCAACGCCAAGCCGAAAGCCACCGCGGGCAATGCCTTTGGCGACTGGACCGTGGCTGATCTGGCGGCCAAATACAACATCAATCCGTTGTACGCCAAGGGCCTGACCGGTGCCGGGCGCACCATCGGCATTGCCACGCTGGCGGGTTACAACCAGTCGGATGCCTATGACTACTGGAAAGCCGTGGGCCTGACCGTCAAGCCGAACCGCATTACCGATATTTCGGTGGACGGTGGGGCGGATGCGGATGCGGGGCCGGGTACGGCCGGG